>PFBB01000010.1 GCA_002773475.1 Candidatus Harrisonbacteria bacterium CG10_big_fil_rev_8_21_14_0_10_44_23 | reverse complement strand
TGCTCGATGCAGTAGTTGATTATCTTCCTGCCCCAACTGACATCCTTCCAGTAAAAGGAACCAATCCCAAAAACGACACCGAAGAGGAAAGAAAGCCATCTGACGATGAGCCATTTACCGCCCTAGCCTTTAAAATTGCTAGTGATCCTTATGTTGGATCACTCACCTTCTTTCGAGTCTATTCGGGGATCCTAAAACGCGGAAGCTACATTTTAAACAGTGTTCGAGACGAACAAGAACGAGTTGGCCGAATTCTTCGAATGCACGCCAATGATCGAGAAGAAGTTGAGGAGATTCAAGCTGGAAATATTGCCGCATTAGTTGGGATGAAATCTACCAAGACCGGGGATACACTTTGCGACCCACAAAAGCCAATCATTCTTGAAGGAATTGTTGTCCCTGAGCCAGTTATTTCTATTCGCATCGAGCCAAAAACTAAAGCCGACCAAGAAAGACTTGGTATGGCCCTTAATCGTTTAGCCGAAGAAGACCCAACCTTCCGTGTTTCCGGAAATGCGGAGACAGGGGAAACCCTTATCGCCGGAATGGGAGAGCTACACCTAGATATCATTGTTGATCGACTTAAGAGAGAGTTTAACGTTGAGGCCAATGTTGGACGACCTCAAGTTGCCTATCGAGAAACCATCCGAGCTTCAGCCGAGGGTGAAGGAAAATACATCAAACAATCTGGTGGTCGCGGACAATATGGTCACGCCAGGATCCGCATCGAACCACTAGAACCAGGAGGTGAAGGTTTCGAATTTGTTAACGAAGTCAAAGGAGGATCAATCCCGCAAGAATATATTCCAGCTGTTGAGAAAGGTATTAAAGAAGCCCTTACTCGCGGAATTCTGGCCGGATATGAGATTGTTGACGTAAAAGCCACTCTCTACGATGGAACTTATCACGACGTTGACTCTTCTGAAGCCGCTTTCAAAGTTGCTGGATCAATGGCCTTTACCGAAGCCGTCCGCCAAGCCAAGCCAGTCTTGCTCGAGCCTACTATGAATGTGCAGGTGATTGTGCCAGAGCAATATATGGGTGATATTACCGGTGATCTAAACTCAAAACGTGGTCGCATCGAAGGAATGAGCGATCGTCCCCTAGTAAAAGTGATAGATGCCATCGTGCCTCTATCAGAAATGTTTGGTTACGCAACAAAGCTTCGTTCAATGACCCAAGGTCGAGGGAACTTCTCAATGGAATTTCATGCCTATGAGGAGGTTCCAACAAATATCGCCAACGAGATAATCGAAGGGAGAAAAAAATAACCCGTTGAACGAAATCACTGTTGACATAAGCTAGAAATTATATAGAATTACAATACTTTAAAATAAGTTAACCATCAAATAAGAGTGATGTAGTAATACCCCTATTTCTTAATTGACACGAGCATCTTTGTTTAGCCTTCAAGGCTTTCGACTCGAAGCAGGCTGGGTAATCGCTGAGAGAAGAAAACGAAAAAGATAAACAAAGACGCCGTGCCAATCAGGAGCTAGGAATTGTGCCAATTTCTTTGTCACTTTTCACTCGGGTATGGTATACACACTCGCTCAAAGCTTTCGCGAAATTAGCCCCAATTCCTTAAGCTTCAATTAGAAAAATAGGGGTATAACTAAATCACTAAATATGGCCGAAAAAGAAAAATTTGACCGAACAAAACCACACGTAAACGTTGGGACCATCGGTCACGTTGACCACGGAAAGTCCACCCTAACTTCTGCAATTACTCACGTTTTGCACATGAAGGGTCTTTCCAAAAAACAAGTTTCCGTTGATGAGCTCGACAAGAGCCCTGAAGAAAAAGCTCGAGGAATAACCATTTCAATTCACCACTCTGAATACGAATCAGAGAAGCGTCACTATGCTCACATCGACGCTCCAGGACACGCCGACTACATCAAAAACATGATCACTGGTGCCGCCCAAATGGACGGAGCAGTTTTGGTTATCAGCGCCGCTGATGGACCAATGCCTCAAACCCGAGAGCATATCCTGCTAGCTCACCAAGTTGGTGTTCCTAAAATAATCGTCTTCCTAAACAAGACCGACCAAGTTGACGACCCAGAGCTTATCGACCTAGTTGAGGCCGAGGTTCGCGAACTTCTAAACAAATACGAATACGACGGCGACAACGCTCCAATCATCCGAGGATCGGCTCTAAAAGCTTTAGACACCACCTCTCCAGATGATGAAGCCGCTAAGCCAATCGTTGAGCTGGTTAAAGCCATGGATGAATACATCCCCGACCCAGTTCGAGAAACCGAAAAGCCATTCCTAATGCCTATCGAAGACATTTTCACCATCGAAGGTCGTGGAACTGTTTGCACTGGAAGAGTTGAGCGAGGTAAGATTAACGTTAACGACGAAGTTGAAATCGTTGGTCTCCGCGACACTCAAAAGACTGTTATCACCGGAGTTGAAATGTTTAACAAACTTCTTGATGAAGCCCAAGCTGGTGACAACGTTGGTCTACTGCTCCGAGGTCTAAAGAAAGAAGACGTAGAGCGAGGACAAGTTATCTCTGCCCCTGGCACCGTAACTCCTCACACCGAGTTTGAAGCTGAAATCTACGTTCTATCAAAAGAAGAAGGTGGTCGACACACTCCATTCTTCAAAGGATACAAGCCACAATTCTACATTCGAACCACTGACGTAACCGGAGAAGTCATCTTGCCAGAAGGCACTGAGATGGTCATGCCGGGAGACACTATCAAGCTCAATGTTAAGCTTATTGCCCCAATCGCTCTAGAAGAACAGCAACGATTTGCTATTCGAGAAGGTGGTAAGACGGTCGGAGCTGGAGTCGTGCTAAAAATTAACAAGTAGTAGATAAGGATTAAGGTATAGGCTATCCGCCCCATAGGCGGAAAATACCAAAAAAACATGGCAAAGAAAGAAGAAAGCACATCCAAACTCAGAATCCGCATCAAAGCTTACGACACTAAGCTAATCGATAGTTCCTGCAAGCAAATAGTGGATACCGCCAAGCGGCACGACGCTGACGTTCGCGGTCCCATTCCTTTGCCAACCGAGTTTCATAAGTACACTGTCAATCGCTCAACCTTTGTTCACAAAGATTCTCGCGAACAATTTGAGCTAAGAGTGCACAAGCGACTTGTTGACATCCTTAATCCGAAACAAGCAATCATCGAATCCCTCTCCAACTTAAACCTTCCAGCGGGGGTAGATGTAGAGATAAAGATATTGTAGAAGGACCCATCCAAGAAAAAACCCCGCAATCGCTGGGGTTTTTTCTTGGATGGCCGAGTACCTACCCCAGCCCTCTTGACTAAACCAGCACCTTCACCTATACTACCCAGACTTCCTGTTGCGGGAGGTACCAAAAGAACGTGGGCCCATACGAACAAGATGTATGAGCTTGCGGATTTTCTTTTATTTATAATATGCAAAAGTTCATCGGAAAAAAGATGAAAATGACCCAAATCTTCAAGAATGGGGCGGCTCTAGGAGTGACGCCTATTCAGCTTGAACAAAACCCAGCTGGATTCGAAGAAGGTATGAAGGTCAAAGTCAGCGGCCTTTCAAAAGGACGTGGTTTTGCTGGTGTAGTGAAGCGACACGGATTTTCCGGAGGTCGCAAGACTCACGGAAACAAACACCACGAACGAACTCCTGGATCCATCGGGGCCGGAACTGGCATGGGACGAGTTATCCCAGGGCTAAGAATGGCGGGAAGAATGGGAATGGAGAGATTTACATTCAAAAACATCAAAGTAGTAGAAATTGATTTAGATAACAAGCAAATTTTCTTAAACGGCTCTGCTCCTGGAACGATCGGACGAAAAGTAGAAATCGTCGCCCCATTTGAAGCGATGGAGGAGTCCCCTGCCACAGAAAAAGCAGAAGGCAAGGTAGAAGAAAAAAAGGAGACAAAAGATAAACCAGAGGCCACAAGCTAACAATATGAAAGCTCAAGTACTAACAATTGACGGAAAGGAAAAAGGCAGCATCGATCTAAATGATGCAATTTTTGCTGCAAAGTGGAACGAAGACCTAGTTCACCAAGCTTTCGTCACCTTTACTGCAAATATTCGCCGACCTTGGGCCCACGTTAAAGACCGCTCCGAAGTTCGCGGTGGAGGAAAGAAGCCATGGCGACAAAAAGGCACCGGACGAGCCCGACACGGATCAAGCCGCAGCCCAATTTGGATTGGTGGTGGAGTAACCCACGGACCAAGCAAGGATCGAGATTACAGCAAAAAAATAAACAAAAAGATGAAGCGAGCCGCTTTGCATGCAGTCTTGTCAAAGAAATTAGCGGAGGGAGAAATTAAATTTATTGATTCACTCAATATTGAGTCAGGAAAAACCAAAGATCTGTCTCAATCCTTAGAAAAACTACTTCAAGGGAAGAAGATTACCTCAACTCTTTTAATTTCTACAAACGACAACAAGACTTTATATAAAGCCGCTTCCAATTTGGAGAAAATTGATAGCACCAAGGTCACCGCAATGAACATTTACGAACTGCTAACTCACCGTAATGTTTTGATCGACGCAAAAGCAGTTGAAGAAATAAAATAATATGGCTGATAAATTTTTAGTAAAAAACCCAATAATCACCGAAAAAGCTTCCCGACTATCCGCTCACGGACAGTATCTTTTCTTGGTCAAAAAAAATGCCACTAAGCCAGAAATCAAAAAATCAATCGAAGCCGGTTGGAAGGTTAAAGTTGACCGAGTCAATATTGTAAATATCAAACCAAAGGCCCGACGACTAGGACGCACAATGGGGCAAAAACCCGGATACAAAAAAGCCATCGTCACGTTAAGGGCTGGAGAGAAACTAGATATCCTTCCCCAAGCTCAATAATATGAAGAAATATAAGCCAACAAGCCCCGGAGTAAGACAAAGGACTACGATCGAATATCGCAGCCTACTTTCTGGTGACAAAAAGAAAAAGAGCTTAACCAAGAAGATCAAGCAACACGCCGGAAGAAACAATCGCGGAGTAATCACTATGCGTCACCAAGGGGGTGGACACAAAAAACTTTATCGAATGATTGACTTCCGCCAAGAGAAGCTTGCCATTCCAGCAACCGTCAAAACCGTAGAATACGATCCATACCGCAGCGCCTTTATCTCCCTAGTTGTTTATAAAGACGGAGAACAGCGCTACATCCTATGTGGAAAAGGTATGCAAGTTGGAGACACCATCGTTACCTCTGAAGATGCTCCAATCCAACCCGGCAACCGAACACAGCTTAAACGCATTCCAATTGGACAATTTGTCTACAACGTAGAAATTCGACCAGAAGGAGGGGGAAAGCTCGCTCGTTCTGCCGGGTCCCATCTCGAAGTCCTCGGAACTGCCAACGGATTTACCGATTTAAAAATGCCATCCAGAGAAGTGCGCCGAGTCCCCGACCGATGTTTCGCTACTATTGGAGAAGTTTCTAACCCAGACCACAACCTAGTTAGTATCGGAAAAGCTGGCCGTAATCGTTGGTTGGGAATTCGCCCAACAGTCCGCGGATCTGCTATGAACCCAGTTGACCACAAGTATGGAGGTGGAGAAGGAAAACAACGCCGAGGAACTAAGAGACCAAAAGACATTTGGGGTAACATTACTGGAGGTAAGAAGACTCGAAACAAGAAGAAGTGGTCTAGCAAACACATTATTAAACGTAGAGCTACCAAGAAGCGGTAGAAGTTAATTAATCAATTATGTCTAGAAGCGAGAAAAAAGGTCCATACGTCGACGAGAAAATCTTGAAGAAAATCAAGAATCTTAAAGCTGGAGAAAGGAAAGTCATCAAAATCTGGGCTAGAGCTTCTATGATCTCTCCAGAAATGATTGGTCACACCTTCGCCGTTCACAATGGGAAAAACTTTATTGAAGTAAACGTTAAAGAAGAAATGGTCGGGCACCGATTTGGAGAATTCTCTCCAACCAGAAAATTCACTAAGCACGGTGGTAAGATGCAAAAGCAGCTCGAAGCCGCCGCAGCCGTAGACGCTCAATCAAAATCAAGCTAGAGCAAATCAATTAGTATGAACAAAATTCAAACTGGAAAAATTAGTTATCTAAATGTCGCTCCGAGGAAAGTTCGGCTAGTTGCTGGCGCCCTAAAAGGATTGTCTGCTAACGAAGCTGAGGCTCAATTGATGCACCTACCAAACCGCAGTGCTACCAGTTTGCTAAAATTACTCCGCTCTACTATTGCCAGCGCAAAAAACAACACCGACATAAATATTGAGAATCTAAAGCTTAAAGAAATCATTGTTGATGGCGGCCCATCTCCAAAGCGCTTTCTTCCTAGAGCTCAGGGTCGAGCTACCACGATATTAAAGCGAACTAGCCACGTTACCATGGTGCTTGAAGAGGTCGCTGACGCCAAAGGACGATTTACAATTCCAGTCAAAGAAAAGAAGAAGAAAAAGACTCCAAAAACCACCAAGACAGCCAAGACGGCCAAGGCTGACAAGAGCGAAAAAGACCAGAAACGAGCCGATGAAGGAGTAAAGTCCCAAAAGTCTAGCGGGGTACTTAATAAGATGTTTAGACGTAAAAGTATTTAAAAATATATGGCACAAAAAATCCGACCAGACTCACTGCGCATAGGAATTATCAAGGGATGGAAATCTCGCTGGTTTGTTCGTGGTAGCTACAAAAACCGATTGGAGGAAGATATGTTCATCCGACGGCTAGTAGAAAAAGAGATTAAAACCGCTGGTGTCGTTAGTATCGATATCGAAAGAGATGCCAGTCAGAGCTACAAGGTTATTATCAAAGCAGCTCGTCCAGGTCTCATCATCGGCCGAGGCGGTCAAGGAATCGAAGACCTTAGCAAAAAAATAAAGAAGGTCTTGGAGAGCGTGCTCAGAAAGAGAGGAGACAACAAGCCAAAGGTTGCTCTATCCTTAAACGTTGAAGAGCTAAAGCGTTCTGAAATTTCTGCTCAATACGTTGCTCAATCAATTGCGTGGGACCTAGAAAGACGTATGCCCTATCGACGATCAATGAAAAAGACCATCGAAAATGCAATGCAAAACGAGGAGGTAAAAGGAATAAAGATTAGAGTAGCCGGACGATTAAACGGAGCCGACATCGCTCGAGCCGAAATGCTCGCCCAGGGAAAGCTTCCACTTCAAACCCTACGAGCCAACATCGATTACGGACAGGCAACCGCAGTTACCACCTATGGAGCCATCGGGGTAAAGGTTTGGGTTTACAAGGGTTTAGTGTTTGATACTGATAAAGAAAAGAAAGAACGATAATTAATTTTTAACCATGCTTACTCCAAAGAAAGTAAAACACCGAAAATGGCAGAAGGGCCGCAATCGTAAGCGCGCAGTTTCTTTGCGCGGAACTCAGCTGCACCACGGAGAGTTTGGCATAAAGGCGATGACAAGTGCGTGGATCAACTCCCGTCAGATCGAGGCCGCCAGACGCCAGATGACCAACTTCTTGAAACGAGAGGGGCGAGTTTGGATCCGCATCTTCCCCGACAAGCCGGTTACGAAGCACGCAGCAGAAGCCACCCTCGGAGGAGGTAAGGGGTCGGTTGACCACTACGTTTTCCCGGTAAAGCCAGGAAGAATTATGTTTGAAATCGAAGGAGTGGGCGCTGATTTAGCCAAAGAGGCTCTTCGAAGAGCCGGCCACAAACTTCCAGTTAAGTGTCGAATTGTAAGCAAAACTGACAAATAAAATGAAAACCAAAGAATTAGATAAAATCCGAAGTCGATCCTTAAAAGAACTAGAGCGAGATCTAGTGGACTTGAAGGACAAACTTTTCTCAATGCAGCAAGATATTCAGAAAGGTAAGGAGAAAAATGTTCACCGAGCCAAGGGCATCAAGAAAGATATTTCTCAGACCAGAACCATTATAAATCAAAAGAAAAAGGAGGCTGCTCTTGCAGAAAGTGAAGAAAAATAGTATTTTTAAGTCTAATTTGTAATATATGAAGCGCAGATTAATTGGAACAGTAGTATCAGACAAAATGCAGTCCACCGCCGTGGTGGAGGTTATTCGGATGAGCAAGCACCCGAAGTATTTAAAGTACTTCAAAGTTAGCAAGCGCTTCAAAGCCCAAAACGACAACAACGAATATAAAACTGGCGACGAGGTGGTAATTGAAGAGTGTCGACCATTATCAAAAGACAAGCGTTTTCGAATTATCGGCAGAGCCAAAGATATTAAAGAAGCTATAAGCGAATAAATATGGTACAGGAAAGATCAATTTTAAAAGTAGCTGACAACAGCGGAGCTAAGACCGTTCGAGTGTTTCGCGTTCTCGGAGGATCCAAAAAGCGCTATGCCAGAGTCGGAGAGTTAGTGGTAGCTTCTGTTCAAGTTGCTGAGCCAAGAAAATCCGTCAAGAAAAAGGACATTATCCGCTGCGTCATTGTGCGCCAAAAGCACCCAATCAAGCGCAAGGATGGATCCATAGTCCGCTTTGATGAAAACGCCGCAGTGATCGTTGATAACAACAAAGAGCCAAAGGCTACTCGTATCTTTGGCCCCATCCCAAGAGAGATGAAAGAAAAAGGTTATGAGAAGATTTTTTCAATGGCCGAAGAAATTGTTTAATATGAAATTTAAGAAAGGAGACACAATTAGAGTGATCGCAGGAAAGGACCGAGGAAAGACCGGTAAGGTTTTGCGTATCAATAAAGAAAGCGAAAAGGTATTAGTTGAGGGCATCAATCAATACAAAAAAAACAAGCGACCAAAGAAACAGGGGGAAAAAGGAGAGATCGTCACTATCCCAATGCCTATCCATCAGTCCAATATAATGCAACTCAAGAAATACGAAGAAAAGATGGCTAGAAAGAAGTCAAAGTAGAAATATGATATCAAAATATCCATTAAAAAAAGCAATCATCAACGTTGGAATTGGCCGACTAAGCCAAGCAGGTGATTTTGAGAAGAAGGTTTTGCCAGAAGTCGAAAACGCCCTCGCTCAGATCACTGGCCAAAAAGCCCAACGCCGCCCAGCGAAAAAATCTATCGCCGGTTTTAAACTTCGCCAAGGACAGATTGTTGGACTTAAAGTTACCCTCCGCCGAAACCGGATGATGCAATTTATTGATCGGCTCAACAACATCGTTCTTCCTCGCATCCGAGACTTTAAAGGTATCAAATTAAGCGCTGTCGACACCCGAGGCAATTTGACTTTCGGTATCAAAGAACATATTGTTTTCCCAGAAATCGTCCTAGAAGACACTCAAGTAAACTTTGGTTTAGAAATCAGCCTAATTCCAAGAGAGCCTATGAGCAAAGAAGAGGGAACTGAGTTCTACCGAAAATTAGGTTTTCCACTTCAGAAGGAAGAATCCACAAAATAATTATCCAAAACTAGCATATGGCCAAGAAATCAATGATCGCAAAAGCAAAGCGTCCACCAAAGCACTCTACTCGAGTTATTCGACGTTGCTTTAAGTGTGGCCGTCCTCGTGGCTATATGCGAGCTTTTGGAATTTGCCGAATTTGTTTTAGAGAAATGGCCTCCAAAGGAGAGATCCCTGGAGTTAGAAAATCAAGCTGGTAACAAGTCTATGTATCTATACCCTTTTTCAAAATTGACAGGAAAAAATTCGATCCGCACTCAAGGCGCGAGCTTGAAGCAGGCTGAACAGCCTACGAGAGTGAGCAACGCCGAAGGCGGGCAAATTTTCCCTGCCGAAGGAGCTACGAATCGAACTAATTTCTTTGGCGCTCTTCCTTCAGGTATGGTATATACATTCAGTCATCGCTTCGCGAGCTTAGTCCAATTCGCTAGCTTCAATAAAGAATTAAGGGTATAGATACATAGACCAATGTATACAAATATTTTAGCCCAAATCAAAAACGCTCAAGCCGCCAAGAAGGACAGCATCAAAGTCCCATATTCTGGCATGGACCTTTCGGTTCTAGAGCTTTTGGCTAAAAAAGGTTTTATCGCGTCTGTTGAAAAGAAGGGCCGTATGCCAAAACGAATTTTGGAGATAAAGCCAAAATATGACGAGAAAGGAAAAGGCGCCATCAGTGGCACCAGGCTATTATCCAAGCCATCTCGCCGACTATATTCCGGATATCAAGATCTTTATCCAATTAGACAAGGGTTTGGTCTTTGCGCTATCTCAACCTCAAAAGGAATTATGGGATCAATCGAAGCAAAACGAGCCAAACTGGGTGGACAATTACTTTTTGAAATTTGGTAGTTAATTGAATTAATATGAGTAAAATCGGAAAAAAACCAATCGTTATCCCAGAGGGAGTAGAAGTAAAGCAAGATAGCCAAAGTCTGCATATTAAAGGCAAGAAAGGAGAGCAGATAGTAGTAATTCTTCCTTACGTTGATGTTGAGATAAAAGATAACGAAATACACTGCTCAATAAAAAAGGCCCATAAACAAGCTAGAAGCAATTGGGGGACTTGCGCTTCGTTAATTGAAAATGCTGTTCAGGGAGTAAATGAAGGATACGAAAAAGGCCTAGAAGTTGAAGGGGTTGGGTTTCGAGTAGCAATGCAAGGAAGAGACCTTCAGCTAAACATTGGATTTTCCCACCCGGTTAAATACGTTCCTCCAGAGGGAGTAGAAATCAGAGTAGAGGACAACAAGATGTTTGTTTCCGGAGTCAGTAAGCAAGCCGTCGGACACGCCGCAGCTGAAATTCGGGCTCTCAAGAAGCCAGAGCCATACAAGGGGAAAGGGATCCACTATATTGGTGAGCAAGTTAGACGTAAGGCCGGTAAGAAGGTTGGTTCCGAATAGATAAATATATGAAAAGAGCAAAACAACAAAACCAAAAAGTAGTGCGACGCGCCAACCGAACCAGGGCGAAGCTTTTTGGCACCGCCAAGCGACCAAGAGTTTCTGCTTTCCGCTCAAACAAGGCGCTCTACGTTCAGGTTATTGATGATGAAAAAGGAGTTACCATAGCCGCCGGATCTACCAAAAATCTAAGCACCGGTAAGGATGTTGAAAGAGCTAAAGCACTCGGAAAGGTTTTGGCTGAGAAAGTGAAAGAAAAGAAAGTCACTAGCGCCATATTTGATCGCGGACGATATAAATATCACGGTAAGATAAAAGCTCTCGCCGACGGGTTAAGAGAAGGTGGGCTAAAAATATAATATGACTGAACAAGAAATCAAAAAGGCTCCAGAGAGCCAAAATAAACCAGCCCAGCCAAGCCAACCAGCACAAGCTGCGCAATCTGCTCCTCAGCCCGGTCAGGGCCGCGGCCGACAAAAGATCAATCGCCGCCGAGGAGGACGACGACCACAACAAGATCGTCGTCGCCGAGAAGAGTTTGCCGAGCAAGTAGTCGACCTACGTCGAGTTACTCGAGTTATGGCTGGTGGAAAGCGTTTTCGATTTAGAGCAACCCTAATCATTGGTGACCGAAAGGGGCGAGTTGGTGTTGGCGTAGGTAAGGGTGCCGACGTTGCTCAAGCCATTCAAAAAGCCAAGAGCGATGCTAAGAAGAAACTTATCCAAGTCCATTTGAATAAAAAGACCATCCCTCATGAAGTTGAGGCAAAATATTCTGCCGCTAAGGTGTTTCTAAAACCAACCCCAGAAGGAAACGGATTGGTTGCCGGAGGAGCAGTTCGAACCGTTTTGTCACTAGCTGGAGTTCACGACATTGCCGCAAAGTGTATTGGACGAACTAGCAATAAGTTGACCAACGCCCTAGCAACCATCGAAGCCCTAAAGCAGTTAAAACCAGCCAGGAAGAGCAAGAAACAGGATAAGAAAGAAGTATCCAAAAAAGAAAACAAACCAGCTGCTAAAAGCCCCTCTCTTAACTCTTAGCTACTCACTACAAACTAATAGAAATATGTTAATCAACGAAATCAGAAAACCAAAAAGCCAAAAGCGACCCAAAGCCAGAGTTGGACGAGGGGGAAAGCGTGGTTATAGTTCTGGAAAAGGAACTAAGGGACAAAAATCCCGATCCGGACACAAAATTCGACCAGCAGTTCGAGATCTTTTGCAGCGCTTGCCAAGACTAAGAGGACGAGGGCAACACAAAAACTACCCTAAATCCGACACCCCAGTTCTGATTCGTTTATCCGATCTCGAGAAACTCAAGATTAAAGAAGTCTCTATCCCTTCTCTAAAAACTGCGGGAATCATCACTGCAACCAACCAAAAAGTTAAAGTTGTGGCCACCGGAGAAATAAAGTCTCCTATCACTTTAAAATACGTTCCAGTTTCTGCCGGAGCGAAGCAAGCAATTGAAAAAGCTGGAGGAAAGGTGATTGAGAAGGCCAAAAAGCAAAAGGCAGAAAAAGTAGAAGAGAAGAAAGAGGAGAACCCAAAAGCCAAGGAGAAGAAGCCTGTCAAAGCAAAGAAAGCTCCAGCAAAAAAGGCCAAGTCAACCGCTAAGCCAAAGCCAAAGGCTAAAAAATAGTAATCATTCGTCATGCGAACTTTTCTAAAAGCTTTCAAAATTCCTGAACTAAGAAAGAAGATATTTGTTGTCTTGGGTATTTTGCTTGTTTTTCGTCTACTAGCAGCCATACCAGTTCCAGGAATCGACCCAACTAGATTACAGGGATTTCTCAGTGGCAACCAGCTACTTGGATTTTTAAACATTTTCTCCGGAGGAGCTCTAGCCAACTTATCAGTAATGATGCTTGGTGTCGGGCCATTCATTACCGCTACAATCATCATGCAGCTTCTTACGATGGTCTTCCCAAGACTAAAGGAGATTTATTACGAAGAGGGGGCTACCGGCAGAGCAAAGTTTAACCGAATCTCCCGATATCTGACTGTTCCCTTGGCCGCTTTGCAAGCCTATGGCTTGTTAAACCTCCTCACTAATCAGGGGGTTATACCCAGATTGGGATTTGCCTCAGTATTGCAAAACGTCATTGTCATCACTGCCGGGTCCTTGATTTTGATGTGGCTAGGAGAATTAATTACCGAACAAAAAATTGGCAATGGAATTTCATTAATCATTTTCGCCGGTATCGTTTCTGGCATACCTCAAGCTCTTCAAAGTATTATCTTTTCCTACACCCCATCTCTACTAACCACCTACCTAATTTTCTTAGTCGTGGCCGTGATTGTTATCGCTGGCGTAGTTTTTGTCACAGAAGGGGAACGAAAAATTCCAGTTATTTATTCCAAGCGCGTCCGAGGTAATAAGATGTATGGCGGCGCATCTAGCTATTTACCACTAAAGGTTAACCAAGCTGGAGTTATTCCAATCATTTTCGCAATCTCACTTTTGCTCTTCCCTCAATTTTTAGCTCAAATAGTTGCTTTGTTTGCCCCCGATTTTTCTATAACCTTACAAGGTTGGGTTACCGCATTTTCTAACAACTTTGCCCTTTACGGCATAGCTTATTTTGCCTTGGTTGTTATCTTTACCTATTTCTATACTTCGATTACCTTCAACCCAGAAGAAATTGCCAAAAACCTACAGCAATCCGGTGGCTTCGTCCCTGGTATCCGACCCGGAGATCCAACCACCCACTTCCTTAAAAGCACCACCGCAAAGATTACCTTGTTCGGAGCCATCTTCCTTGGGTTAATCGCCGTCTTGCCAATTATGACTCAGGGGATAACTAATACAAAATCGCTCACCATTGGAGGTACCGCCCTTTTGATCGTGGTTGCAGTTGCTCTTGAGACCTTCCGCCAGATCCAATCTCAAGTCTCTCTACGGGAATACTAAAAAATATCCTACCTAGTCTATGAAGGGGCCTCAACCGAGGCCCCTTAAATTTTCCCAAATTTGCGTTATACTTTTATTAGAAAGGAGGCTAGGGTGACCACCCTTGAAACAGTTCTTCTTGGAATAGACTGTGTGCTACTCTCGCTCATCATCATAAGGAGTCGGGTACCTAAAAAAATCGAGGAGGAAACGCAAAGGGTAAAGCAAAACTTTCACAACTTCATTGAGCGCTTAGAAGAATTTCACCGGGAAATGAGTAGCCAGCTTAGCGAGAGTAAACGTGAGCTAGCGGCCTATCAAGAATTCCTTCGAATACATTACTGGGGGCGGGTATATTTCGACCATAGTACGGGAAGGCTAGAAGTAATCAACGTCAATCCCGACGAAGACTTCGGAGACATCCCTTCCTATCTCCCACCTGATGTTAGCTAAGCCCCGGCCGAGATTCGGCCGGGGCGCACTTATTCTTGTGGTAAAATTACATCTATGAGACTCATTCAAAATGCAAGTAAAATTAAAGGAAAGACAGCTATCGTTCGGGCGGCTCTAGACGTCCGTCAAATTAGCGATTCTTTGCGCCTAGAGCGGTCTCTAAAGACCTTAAAGCATCTCAAGAGGCAAAAGGCCAAGATAGTGATCATCGCCCACCGTGGCAGGCCAGAAAGGCCAAGCCAGAATCTAAGCCTAAAGTTCCTAGCTCCTTATTTTAAAAAGAATCTCGATAAAGATATAGTTTTTTTGCCAGATCACCATTTTACTAAATCCAGAAAAAACATCGAGAAGTCTCCAGACGGCAGCATCTTCCTTTTAGAAAACCTCCGTTTTTCAAAAGACGAAGAAAGAAACGAGCCACACTTCGCCCACCAACTCGCCTCGCTGGGAGATTTTTATGTAAATGACGCCTTTTCAGTTTCGCATCGTGCTCATGCATCGGTTGACGCAATAACTAAATACCTTCCCAGTTTTGCTGGATTCGATCTTCAAAATGAATTAAGGGAGCTGCGTTCAATTATCCGCTCACCCAAAAAACCAATGACTCTCATCCTAGGAGGTGGAAAAGCGCTAGATAAGTTTTCTGTGATTGAAAAACTTTATCCAAATGTGCAACACATTTTGCTTGGAGGCATACTAGGGAACACCTTCTTGCGCGCTCAAGGGCTACACATGCATCCAGAAAGTATTGACGGGAAAGTTTTGCCAAAAGCTAGGGAGTGGTCTAGCAAGAGAAAGATACAAATTCCGCCAGATCTCGTTTGGGATACAGATGGCCGCGCTTTAGACATTGGACCAAAAACAAGCGAGCATTACTCAAAAATAATAAAGAAATCAAAAACAATCATCTGGGCCGGCCCGATGGGCATGTTTGAAAAAGCTAGATATAGAGCGGGCTCCGAGGCGATTGCCAATGCAGTTGCACAAAATAAGGGTCGCAGCTTGGTTGGCGGGGGAGAAACCAGCACTTTATTAATCCAAATGGGTCTAGATAAAAAAGTCGGATTTTTATCAACCGGCGGGGGAGCAATGCTAGATTTTCTAGCTGGGAAAAAACTACCTGGCCTAGAAGCGCTCAAGTAAATGCAGGTTAATAAATCTAAAAAAATCTTGGTCTTTTATCACGCTGATTGCGCGGATGGATTTTCGGCTGCTTGGGTTGCTTGGCTGGCGCTCAAAGAAAAGGCCCAATATATTTCTCTTCCGTATTCTCAGGCGAGCGAGAAAAAAGCATTTAGCTCAATCAGGGGACGACATATGTATTTTTTAGATATGTGCCCACCGGAGGACGTCATAAGATTTTTAAATAAAGAAAATCAGCTAACGATAATAGATCATCACGCAGGGCGCAAAGAAGTCGCCCGACTAGCCCCCGAGCATCGTTATGCTCAAAAAAACTCCGGCGCAGTTTTAACTTGGAAGTACTTTTTTCCAAAAAAACCCACACCATACCTGCTCCGTTTCATCGAAGACAGAGATTTATTCGCATTTAAAATTACTGGCGGGGAGGGCCTAGGTCTATATCTCGAGACCCAACCATTTGATTTTAAGACCTACTCGAAATTAGCCATAAATTTCCAAAATCCAAAAAAGCGATCCGAGCTAAGAAAGAAAGGTCAGGTTCTTCTAACTCTAAAAGAAAAGTATATAAACTCTGCAGTAAAGCGAGCGGTTCCAATAAATTTTGATGGTCATCGGGGATATCTCGCCACCGGCATCTCCGCCCTGCGCACATCAATTGGAGTAGCCACATACAAAAAATATAAATGTGATTTAGTAATGGTTTTGTATCTTGAAGACAATCACTATAAAATCACTTTGAGGGCGCCAGTTGGGGCAAAAATCAATTTGACTAAAATTGCTCAAAAATACGGCGGAGGAGGCCACCAATATGCATCTGCCTTTCATCTGCCGCTCGACATAAAGAAATTCCCCTGGAAATACTTAAAGAAAGAAGTATAGGGTATAGAGTATTAAGTATAAAGTATGAGGCAGTGGTTCACCCTATTAAATTCGCGAAGCGGTGCTCGCAGAGCAATTTAACAGAGAGAAATTTAGACTTTAGTATTTGCATTCCACCTTTTCCCTTCCTCCATACCTCACGCCTCTTACTTCTAATCCCTACGTTCTATCTCACGATCGTATTGTAGAAACATTTCAGAGAACACCTACAATGTCCCTCGGTATAAA
>PFBB01000008.1:924-17874 GCA_002773475.1 Candidatus Harrisonbacteria bacterium CG10_big_fil_rev_8_21_14_0_10_44_23 | reverse complement strand
CGAGCTTTCAACGTGGATAACCGAATCATTATTAAAACAACGCAAAACATGAACAATCGCCTTAACGTCGCGAATATGAGAGAGAAATTGGTTTCCCAATCCCTCACCCTGAGAGGCGCCCTTAACGAGGCCAGCAATATCAAAAAATTCCACAACCGCGGGAATCTTTTTCCCTGATTGGCTCAGATCTGCCAACTTATCAATTCGCTCATCCGGCACGGCGACCACGCCCACATTTGGGTCGATAGTGGCAAACGGATAGTTCGCTGCCAAAACCTGATTTTTCGTTATTAAATTAAAAAGCGTTGACTTACCAACATTAGGAAGGCCGACGATACCAATACTTAAACGCATGAATTATGAATTAAGAATTATGAGTCAAGGATACTAAACCACCGCCAAGCAAGCAAGAGCATGCTGGGTATGGGGATATTAGAAACGATACGGTGATACTAAGATATTTAGAAGTCGGACCTCCGAATGTGGACCTACTTCTTAATTATTAATTCTTACTCCATGCTTCTAGCTATCTAGCTCACAAATATCCCGCAATGGTCAACTCATCAATAATTTCCATTGGTATTTCTGGCCGTTCCCCCGGTTTAGTTTTCCCTGGATATCGCCAAGCCGAAATCATTATCACCCGAGCTCTTTTCTCTCCTTTATTTTTCGCCTCCTCGCTTAATTCATAATTCTTAACTCGTGATTCATTCGCCCGATACATTATCCAAATCTCCTCCTCCCCTTTCTTATTCCCACCCTTCTTCCGTGTTCGCATCGCCCCAATCGTTCGCTCCGCTATACCCTCCTCAACTCTCTCCGGTGAACGAAAAATACGCATAATCTGCGCTAGTGATATATGGTAAAAAACCATTTTATTTTTTATATGCTTCGTCCAACGAAATCGACTATCGTCCTTGGGAAATTTAATCATTCCTTTTCAGTATAAAAAGCCCTGTTTTCAACACTCAAATCAACTGTAGCTAAGTTTTCCAGACCCAATTTTTCATCCATTTGCAGTAAGGCTTTAATCGCACTCCGCCGTGGATCAAATCGTAGAGAAAACCTTATATTCGCCCCCTGGCCAGTTTTAACACTTAATTCCTCCAAATTTGGATGGATTCCAATCAACGAGATGGGGATCTTTTCGCTTTTAAGCGCCTCAATTACTGATTTTAAATTTCCCCATTCAGTTTCACCCAAGACCGGCTCCCCTAAAACAACCTGAGTTGATGAGCTAAAGTCATGGACAACAAACACCAACTGTCCCTCGGGTAGCGGGGCCTGATCAAATGCCTGCCCATTTTCATTAACCCAAAAACACTTAGTTATAAATCCCGATAGCGCCAGTGGATGCTTGTCATTCTCGCACCAAGCTAAATAGTCCTGTTTTCTCTTCACTGAAACTTTAATAGTACGAGAAGAAAAATCCTTTTCAACTTCAATTTGGTCGTAGTCCAAAATTTTATAGCCACCGCCGGACTTCCAAGAAAAATAATTATCATCTCCAAAGACGTTTCCCGGCCATCCATCAATAACAAGCGGCTTCATTGCAACCAAGAATTCATCTTTTGCGCCGTCCGATAGCCCCAAAACTTCAATTTTGGATATTTTAAAAAAGTCAGAAACAAAAACAATATACGAAATCAACGCCAATAATATGAAAAAAGCCACAAAAATCGCATACAATTGCACCTTGTCCCAAACTCGCTTCTCCTTTAGTCGACGACTCTCATATTGCATAACTAATCGACGATCACTCGCTTAATTAACGGATTAAGTCTGGTTAAAATCTCATGTGGGCTAGTTTCAGCTAAGGTGGCCAATTCCCAAGCATTAATCTCATCCTTCCCCGATTTACCAATAATTACAACCTCATCTCCCGTCTTAGCCCTCAGTCCGGTAACGTCAATCACGATTACATCCATCGCTACCTTACCCAAGATCTTTGCTCTCTTTCCATTAACTAAAACTTCACCAACATTTCCTAAAGCTGGCGGAATTCCGTGCCAATATCCAATTGGCAAAATGGCTACTTCAGAGTTTACCGCCACTCTAGCGCTAAGGTCGTAACCAAGATACTCCCCTTTTCGGACTGATTTAATCTCCGAGATTAAGGCGTGCCACGAAAGCACTGGCTCAAGATTTTCGAGTTGTGGCAGATGCATCGCCCACGCCTTTGAAGGTGGGTAGCCATACAAACCAATTCCAACCCGAGCTAAATCAAATACATAATCAGCGCTACTTAAAATCCCCGGAGTCGCCGCAAAATGCTTTAAAATGTTTCCAAACCCCTCCCCATCAGCTAGCTCTATCGCCTTTTTAAATTCTCCAAATTGTCTTTCTGAAAAGCTTTTGTAAACAGGGTCTTTCGCCGCGGCGAGGTGAGAGTAAATTCCCCGCAACTTTAAATCGTGTTTTTTTATAAAAGAAAATACTTTCTTTAGCTCACCCAGCTCAAATCCTTGTCTGTGCATCCCAGTATCCACCTTAAGGTGAAACTCTGGTCGGGCCTCCGAAGCATCAATCTCTGCTAGGGCTTCAAGTGCTTCCCAATTTGAGACACTAACCGCCACTTGTCCCCGTGCTGCCTGAGGTAATAAGTTGGCTAAAGTTGACCCAATAATTAAAATTGGTTTCTTCACTCCGGACTGCCTTAATTTGGCCGCCTCAAAGATGCTGTCAACACAAAATCCAGATATCTCAAGTTCGTTCGCGATCTTTCCAAAATCAAAAATCCCATGCCCATAAGCATTAGACTTAGTCACCGCCCATATTTGTGCCTGATGGGGAAAAAAAGAACCCAAAACCCGCAAATTATTCTCTAGCGCAGACTTAGAAATTTCTATCCAGGTTTTTAACTGATCTTGCTTCGCCATTAGCTAATTATACCACTACTACTCTGCGTAGACCCTGCGGTATATGCACCAAAATGACCCACGGGATAGAGTCAATTACTCGGGCAATGTTTTCCACAGAATTTTCATCTTCTGGCCTAGCACTTATGATGCTGACCTTGTTCCCAATTCTAACTGAATCAACATCGCTAACATCGATCGATGTTATATTCATACTCACTCGGCCAACAATTTTACAAAACTTATCTCCAACTTTCAAAAAGCCCCTATTGGACAATCTTCTATCCACGCCCTCAAAATAACCAACCGGCACAGTTGCAACCTCGGTTGGCTTATCGGCAACAAAAGTCGCGCCGTAACCAACCTTTTCTCCAGACGCAATCTCTCTAACCGAGCTAATTATCGAGACCAGCTCCAAGGCTGGGATTAATTCAAGTTTTTTCTCTGGAGAAGAATCAATTCCATACAGTCCCAGCCCGATCCGCAGAACATTTGCGCTAACCGCGCTAGAAAGATTTGATCCAGCCGTCGAGGAAAGGTGGAAAAATTTAATATTTGAAAACTCCTTTTTCAATAAACCAACTGCCCTCTCCCATTGTTCGATCTGTTTCTCAGTTAATTCAGAATCCTCTTTTTCAGCATCAGCCAAGTGAGAGCAAACTCCCTCTAAATTTATCAACCTATTTTCTTTTATGATTTTAATTGCCCGATCTAAATCATCTGGCAATACGCCCTGCCTATGCATCCCCGTATCAATTTTTAAGTGGATATCTCTTTTCGAGGACAAAATTTTATCTAGCTCCTCCAACTGCTCCAAACTCGTGATAGTAAACGAAGTATTTTTTATTTTAGCCGTTTCAATATTTAAAATCCGAGTGTGACCAATTAATAAAATTTTTGTTTTAATTCCACTATTTCTCAAAATCATCGCTTCATGCATCGAGTCCAAAACAAAAAAAGGCAAATTCTTCTTTTCCAAAATCTCCGCCACCTCCACCAGTCCATGTCCATAAGCATTTGCCTTTAAAACTGGAGCGATAGCGACATTTGGATAAGCTTTTTGATATTGCTCCAGATTATTCAGAAGAGCTCCGCAAGAAATCAAAACTTCCACCGAGGTTCGGTGCGAAGACCAACTTCGCTTAACCTTTCTAAGAAAGCGCAAAAATCTCATTTTAATTTTATTTTCTTAAGTGGAACTGCATAAAAACCTCGTTCAACCACCAATTGTTTATCCTCCGGTTTTGGAATTAGTATCGGGTTCTGTAAAATATCCACCTCCCGCGCCCCCATCTCGGCCTTAATCTCCATATCCGATCCATAGGAAAATATAACTCGATCGCTGCCGACAAACCCCAATTCACCAGATCGTCGACTACGTTTTTGCTTTCGTAGTTTTTCGACTGAGGGATCAGCTGGCACCCAATCCCCGGTTGGGAGAAGGATTTCCACCCAGGCGTGCATCGCCATTACATCGTCTGGAGAATTAGTCCAAAAACCGCTAACGATTCTAGCCGGTATGCCAACCGTGCGGCAAAGACCCGCCAATAAACTATCAAAACCCCCTCCATCAACCTCGCTCTTCTCCAGGGCATCCTTCATTGAGTAAAGACCTTCAAAAGGATTGCCATAACTCAGCCTATCGATGACAAATTTGTTAAATTTATCCATCAGTATTTTAATATTTTTTTCTCCGGCAGCAAGGTCGAGAGCAAGCTTTTGCCCCTCGCCACTCCCTTGCTCTAAATAACTATTTTTATTTAAATATGTAACAACCTTATCACTACTTTTTTCATAATCATCAATCGATAAATTAGGATCAATTTCGATAGCCCGTGGCTCAATAACGCATTCAAAAAACTGGCTAAACGTAATCGAATGGCCAGATTCTAACTCCGCAGTCCAGGACACATAACGATTTCCAAAATCCTCTTCCTTTAACAGGGAGGCGTCCGATGGACGGAACTCGGGATTGCTGATCAATTTCTGCCCTCCATCATTTACTGGATATGGCATTACTAATGAAAAACCCACCTTCTCCGGTGAAATATTTTTGACGCGAGCCTCATAGCGACAGCGATACTCCTGCCTTTTCCGCGAAGCATCAAACCCAAGCAGCTTAACTCCACCATCAACCAAGTGCTTTATTCGTTTAATTGGCATTAGTCTATTATAGCAAAATATTTGGGCGCCCACGCAATGTGGGCGCCCGCACGTCACCTCCAAGAGATTGGAGCCGACTCGCATGCACCGGGAATTCCCGGTAGCATCTTCCCTCCGGATCGCGCTGGGGAAATGAACTTCACCGCCCCGCACCGGACCGAGATAGAAGGACCGTCCAGGTTCCTCGCCACCGCATCCAGCACACTCCACTGCACGCCGGGCTTCGCGAGCGGCTTACCGCTCGCGCTCCTCCTGTCGCTCGAACCTTTTGCACGTTTCGCCATGCTTGCCTCCAAGGGAATGTAAATATACTATAGAGTTTTACAAAAATTTTGTAAATAAAGAGCCGATACCCCCTCCCAGGGGTATCGGCTCGCTCGAGGGTCGATCCGGGCTAGTGCCCGGGGTAGGTCCCTTCGTTGCGCGCCGGGCGCACACTTCCGTTGAAGCTCTGCGCTGCCCGTCGAATCTCCTCCAACGTCCGCGTATCCTGCGCCATTGTACTAGCCAGCGACCCGAGATGCATCTCCCGCTTCTTGGCGGGCAACGCGCTGGGCGGCCAGCCACTGATGATGCTGGGAGTACTCTTCATCTGATGCGGCATCATGCCTCCAAATTCGACCTCCTTTAGGCCGATAAAACCAATAATACTGATAAATACAAAGTAGTCAAACAACTATTCTGCGTCGATTCTTTTGAGTCCAGAATATTTGCGCAATGCCTTGGGCACCGTCACGGATCCATCCTCATTCTGATAGTTTTCTAAAATCGCAATCAAAGTCCGCCCAATCGCAAAAGCCGTCGCATCATTGGTGTGGGCAAATTCCTTCTTTTTTCCATTCTGAACCTTAATATTTAAACGCCTCGTTTGATAGTCTGTCATCAAATCAGATGTATGGGTTTCTCGATATTTCTTTTGGCTAGGGATCCAGCATTCAATATCAACCTGTCGATTGTCGGGCTTTCCCATATCCCCAGTACATATCTGAACAACTTGGTAAGGTATTCCAAGCTCCTGTAGTAAATACTCCTGAAGAGCGACAATAAAATCTTGCTCCTTATCAGAATCATCTGGAGAGGTAAATGATTCCATCTCTAACTTATCAAATTGGTGCATTCTTAAAATGCCCTTCGTGTCTTTGCCATAGCTACCAGCCTCTCGGCGAAAAGCCGTCGAATATCCAAGATAACGGATTGGTAGTTTTTCTGCATCAAGCGTCTGATCCATGTGCAAGGGGCCAAGAGTGTGTTCTGCACTTCCAATCAAATAAAGCTCATCCTGCGCCAATTTATAGCGTTCGTCCTTGTCTTCCTCAGTTAAGCGTCCCATCTTTTCATAAACCTCAGGGCGAATCATAACTGGAGGAACCACCACCTCAAATGGTTTAGCGCTCACTCCAATTTTTTTTGCAATTTTTGAAATAGTTTTTCCGTTGGTAAGTGTATCAATCGTCATCTGAATCAAAGCAAACTGCAGCTTAGCCGCCGCACCTTTTAAATAAGCAAATCTAGCACCAGAAACCTTTGCCGCTTGCTCGGTATCAATAATTCCCAAAGCTTCGCCAATCTCCATATGATCTTTCGGCTCAAAGTTAAACATAGTTGGCTCGCCCCAAGTGCGGACAACTTTATTCTCAGACTCATCCTTCCCATCCGGCACATCAGCATGCAAAAGATTTGGCAATTTTTGCAGTAGGACCAAACGCCTTGCTTCCACCTCTTTTAAGTCCTTATCTAAATTAGAAATTTCCGCCTTTATTCCCTTTGCCTTCTCGATATCTTCCTTCCCTAGTTTCTTCTGCTCCCCACGCAGACCCTCAACTTTTGCTAGAAGTTCACGCCATTTAGTATCAAGCTCTAAAACCGAGTCAATTAAAGACTCGTCCATTCCCCGCCGTCTAACCGATTCTCTAAACGGGGCCGCATCAGTGCGCAATTTCTCTATATCAATCATATGGAAATGATAGCAAAGTCAGTAGCAAGTAGCCAGTTTATGAACGAGCGAGTAGTAGTTAGGGGGGAAAGTGGTAACAGCGTAGGCGGGAGAAACGGAGCAACACAATAAGTCGCAGGAGAAAGTAAATTATAGGTAAATTTATACCTAATCCCCCTATCTCACGATCGTGAATTAAGTAGTTTATACATTCGCATATATTCACACGAACTACCCCGCTATGATACATCATAGCGGCATCTCAGTATTATTGACCGCGAAATAAATACTCCATATTTACCCGCCAGAGCTAAGAAATAAATCCCCCACCTACTCCATAACTCTATGGAGTTATGGAGTAGGTGGATTGTGTAAAAATACGTAAATGAATACTCCATATTTACCCGCCAGAGCTATAGGAAAATAAATACTCCATACCCGTATGGAGTATTTAAATCCTTTATTTAAGCGCCTTGGCGGGTGGCCCTATTTCGCCTTATCCTCCGCCCCCTTCCTCTTTTTATCCTTTGAAGGTGGCCTTACGGTCGGGAAAAAGACCGCATCTCTCACTGGTTTGTCCAGTAAGACGGCAAAGAGTCTCTCAGAGGTGCCAAATCCGGCCGTTGGTGGCATGCCGTATTCCAGAGCTTCAACAAACTCCTCATCCATTCTTTGCGCTTCAGCATCTCCTGCGTCGCGCATTTTTTGTTGTTCATTAAACCTTTCCATTTGATCAATCGGGTCGTTTAATTCCGAAAATCCCTTACCTAGCTCCGTCCCAGCGGCGACAACCTGAAAACGCGCCACCTTATTTGATCCGGGCTCAACTCGCTTTGCTAATGGCTCAATCTCAACCGGTGGATCAATCAAAAATGCAGGCCCCACAATTTTATGTCGATACTGTTTAAAAATTAAATCAATCAATCTTCCCTTCCCCGGATGCTTTTTTGTGTCCAGATTCAATTTCCTTGCGTATGCAAGTAGTTCTTTTTCTCCAACTTTATCCAAATCTAAGCCAGTATTCTTTTTGAAGAAAGTAAAGTAATCAATCACCTCCCACTTCTTTCCCCAATTAATAGTTGTTTCTCCGCGTTTGGTTTTAAGCGTCCCCAATGTATCTTTGATAACTTTTTTATACATTCTCTCAATAAACATCATTAATCCCTTATAGTCTTGAT
Source organism: Candidatus Harrisonbacteria bacterium CG10_big_fil_rev_8_21_14_0_10_44_23 (assembly GCA_002773475.1). Taxonomy (GTDB): domain Bacteria; phylum Patescibacteriota; class Minisyncoccia; order UBA6257; family 1-14-0-10-44-23; genus 1-14-0-10-44-23. The sequence continues at coordinate 9,742 of PFBB01000008.1, read as the reverse complement.
ACGCCCAATACATTTCCATCTGGGTGTAGTCCTGAAGATGCTCCGCCGATATTCCCTCGTTTCTAAAAACTCGGCCAATTTCAAACACTCTTTCAAATCCTCCAACAACCAATTTTTTCAAAGCAATTTCCAAAGAGATGCGCATATACATATCCACATCTAAAGCATTGTGCTTTGTTTTAAATGGCTCCGCATCCGCCCCTCCAGGAACGTGCTCCAAAACTGGAGTTTCTACCTCTAAAAATCCCTCCTCAATTAAGATTTTGCGCATACTAGACCAAAAACGGGTCTTCATCCTAAACATCTCCCGCAAGTCCGGATCAATCATTAATTCCAAATAGCGCTGTCGATATTTAGTCTCCGGATCACTAATTCCATACCACTCTGAAGGGATTGGCCGTATCGCCTTTGTAATTACATTAGCTTTAATAGCGTCAATGCTTTTCTCGCCGCGCTTCGTCACAAATGCCTTACCATAAATCTCAACAAAATCACCAATATCGATAGATTTTACCGATCGGTCAAAATGGTGAGTATTATCTGCTCTCAGAACTGCCTGCAATGACCCGCTTTCATCTTTGATGTCCAAAAATAAAACCTTGCCCTGTCCTCGAACTGCGAAAACACGGCCGGTCATAGCAATTTGTTTTTTCGATCCCGGGTGTTTTTTCCAGTCAGCCAAAATATCTGCGATGTTAGCAGTTCGATTGGCTTTTGCTGGATACGGATCCTTCCCAGCGTCCTCTAAAAAAGCTTTCTTTTTTAATCTCTCCTCTCTTATTTTATCCAGTGAAGACATTGTCTATAAGCTAACAGCTACAAGCTCGAAGCTGATTTATTCAATCCTTAGAATCTTGTAGTTTATTTTACCATTTGGCGCGTCAACTTTCACCTCATCTCCAGCTCGCTTACCGATTAAAGCTGTACCCAAGGGTGAAGCGTGAGAGATAAATCCCTTTGAGGGGTCGGCTTCATTTGGACCAACGATCGAAAGTCGCATGTCCTCTCCCCCATCCTTCTTGACAATCAAAGTCGCCCCAACCTGTGCCTCGTCCTTACCACGAGTCATTTTGATAACCTTGGCGTTCTTGATAATGTTGTCTAACTCAAAAATCCTGTTCTCTAGTTGTTGCTGGGCCTCACATGCCTCAAAGTATTCCGAGTTCTCACTTAAGTCTCCTAGTTCCTTTGCCCTCTTTAAACGTCGGGCAACCTCTTTTCTCTTATTGGATTTAAGGTCGGCCAATTCATTTTTCATTTCCTCCAGCTTGGCCTTAGTAATTAGATGCTCCATTTTTTCAATCCGATTAATAGTTAATTTTGCTAGCAAGAATAGCATAAAAACAAAACAAAGCCAACGAAACCGTCAACCTATTAGGCAGTAAATTTTCTCCTAATGTGATAACGATTCCAAAGTAGATCTGTCCAAAGCCTAAACAATTTACCGGCAGAGGAAAAATATTCCTTGGGCGTAAGGTGGGATCCACCTATATAGTGCCAATTAACCGGAAATTCTCTCGTTTTGTAACCGATCTTCCGCGCGATAGCGAGCGCCTCTGTATTAAATAGCCAGCCATCGATTTTACTATACCTTAAGACGCTGCTGGTGGCACTTTCTGACAAGCACATAAAGCCCGACTGGGAATCCTTGATATCCCAAAACATCAAGGTATTAATAACTGAGCGACTAATCTTTCCGCATAATGCGCGAAGCCTTGGCGCCGGAGTTAATATATTAGATCGTTTCAAAATTCTAGACCCAACAAAAACATCAAAATCGTCTAAATAGGGCTCAATCTTCCCATACTCAACAATTGGGATAGCGTTATCAGCATCCATTACCAACCTCCATGATCCAGTTACCATCCTCAATCCTTCCTTTATCGCAAATCCCCGGCCCTTATCTTTCCCTAGCTCCACAAATCGCAAAGATGGGATAGCGACCGCCAACCGAGAAAGCAGCTCGGGGCTATGATCGTCCCCAGGGCTTAAAACAACCAAAATTTCAAAATTTATTTCTTTATGCGACAAATGCCGGTCGATATCCAAAATCGTCGAGGCCAAACGTCGCCCCTCATTAAGAGCAGGAATTATAACCGACAAAAAAACTTTTTTAACCATACCAATATTATAGCAAATTTGCGACTAGTTGCGGATTACATACAGATGCGCAGACACGAACTCAGGAATTGACAAAAAGTAATTAGCGTGCTATTATTAGCAATAATCAGTTTAGGAGAGGTCGAAGTCATGGTAGATCCTAGCTTCAAAAAGATCATCGACGAAGAAGTGGCCAAGCGCCACAGAGAGGAAAATGAACTGGTGGTTACACTGGAGAGCGGAAAGAAGATTCCTTTCCGAGACTGGGCACATCATTGGGTTGCAACCAACATCGACGGTCACAAACCCATGCACGGATGCTAAACCAGCCAATCTCTCCCCGCGGCCCCGCACTGCAACGCAGTCGGGGTTTTTTTTATTTAATAACTACAAGCTACTTGCAGTAATAACTTCTGCTCCGCTTGGAGTGATAACAATCGTGTCTTCAAAGTGCGCCGCCAAGCTGCCATCCTTAGTCAAAAATGCCCCGTCCCGTCGCTCGACAATTTTTCCTGTTCCGATTGCCACCATCGGCTCAATCGCTAAACAAATTCCCGCCACTAGCTCTGCTCCAGTGCCCGCATCTCCAAAGTTAAAGACTGTTGGCCCTTCGTGGAGTTTATTTCCAATACCGTGGCCAGTCAGCGAATCAACCACATACATTCCATGCTCTAAGATAACCGACTCAATTGCGTGCCCAATATCTCCCAACCGATTCCCTGGCTTGGCCGCCGCGATCCCAGCATCAAGAGCAAGTCGGGTAACGTTCATCAAGTTGTGAATTTTTTTATCCACATTTCCAACCGCAAAGCTTCTCGCCGCATCACAGTGCCACCCCTGATTTTCCACACCCATATCTATCGACAAAAGATCTCCATCGCTTAATTCATAATCGTCGGGGACCCCGTGGACGACAACGTCGTTTACCGAAGTGCAGATACTCGCTGGATAGGATTCATTTGCCCATGCTGGTTTGTAGCCCAAAAACGACGGGTGCATCCCAGCTTTTTCAATACTCCCGCGTGCAATCTCATCTAGGTCTTTTAGGCTGACCCCGGGCCTAACGTTTTCCGCTAATAGATCCATAACGCTGGCCCAAACCCGGCCAGCCGCCCGCATTAACTCTATTTGTTCTTTTGTTTTAATTGTGCCCATCAAAGTGAGACATGAATTGTTTATGCACCTCTTCAACCTCTGGCTCTCCATCAATCTCAAAAACCTTGAGCCCCGCTCGATTAAACTCTTCAACAACAGGAAGCGTCCTTGTTTCATACTCCACCAATCGATCCTTTATCACCTCGGGTTTATCATCAGTTCTTTTTTGGACCTCTCCATCACACTCCGATGGATCGCGCACCGGCTTTCCTGTCGGAATACAAATCCAACGAGACGAGTTTCTCCTTATCGAAGACTCGTTTGAGAGCTTGATCTCAAACGGGAAAACCCCCTCTTTTCCATATACTTGTTCTAAAACCTCAATTAACCCGGGATTTCCATCCATGCCCTTCGCTTCATCCATGGTCCTTGGGGAGCCGCTGAATATAACCCCTTTTCCCTCAGCGGCGTATTCGTTTACAAACCTAGAAACTAGTTCAAGAGCCCAACTTGGAGAAACCAAAACACCAGAGTCGTATTTTTTTCGTTCATCCTGGATTTTTTCATTATTAGCATATTGAGGATCGTGCACCACCTTCTCAATTAATTTACCTGTATTGATGTGATTTAAACCAAATTTCTCCGCCAAAAGATCTGCCTGAGTCCCCTTTCCGGATCCCGGAGGGCCAAAAATAACCACTGCAATTTTTTTGTTCATATAAAAGAAGATTAATTACTTACTAATCATAGCAAAAAAAGAGGGGCCACGGTAAGTCTACCGTGGCCCCGAGCACTTACCTCCGTAGGTCGAGGAGGGTCTGTGCTCATGAGGGGCGGAGGGTCGTGGGTACAACTAGGGACGCAAACTAACGCTTGGCTGTCTTTTGGGTAGCCCAAGATGGCGACTTGGCAACCTTGGGCTGCTCGGGTGCCATTATGGCGCTGTTGGCCTTCGTTGTTTCCCACAACCCCCCTCCAAAGGAGGTGAATGTGCGCGGCACATGCCGGCGAGCGTAGGCGACATCACGGTCGAGCAAGACGGGCAGTTAAGCCCGTGCTCTCTGGTTCAGTCAACACTCAGCACGAAACCTACGCACATTCACTAAATCTAGTGCTTGGATGAAGTGCCCTCACAGCACTTCGTCAAAACACTAGATAAAATTTAAAGAGCTGATAGTTATAATATCACCACCTAAAAATATGTCAAAGCAAAAACTATCTAATCTCGCCTCCAAACTGCTTTCGCGTTTCTTCTTCAATTTTGGCATGAATTGGCCCAACCTCATCCGCAGTTAAGGTTCTATCCATACTGCGATACAAAATCCGGTAAGTATAGCTAGTTTTATCCGCGCCAAATTTAGCATCATTGTCATAATGATCTAAAAGCTCCACCTCCTCAATCATATCGCCTCCAATATCGCGAATTAAATCAAAATAATTATTAGGAACGAAAGATTTATCAACAATAAAGGAGATATCACGCACCACGGGCGGATACTTACTAACTTCCTCATATTTATTTCCCAGCTTCAACTGCTTTTTCACTCGCTCGTCTTCAGACCAAAGCAATCGGATATCCGGTAGCTCCATTCCAACAATTGCCAAACGCTCTAAACCAAATCCAAAAGCCCAACCAGTATAATTTTTAGAGTCAACTCCAAGTTTTTCGAGTACGCTTCCCTTCACCACACCAGATCCAAGAATCTCGATCCATTTTCCGCCAATCCTAACTTCCATTTCCGTGCTGGGATGCGTGTAGGGAAAAGTATCTTCATTAAATCTATACTCAACATCCTTGCCGAAAACAGTTTGAGCGATATCAGCCAAAACTTTCTTCAAATCCTCAATCACGATCACGCCTTTGTCTTTTGGAATCAGATAATAACCGTCAATCTGATGGAAAACATTCATGTGATTTCGGTCAATCTCATCCTTCCGATAAACCTTACCGTAGGTCAAAACCCCCAGATCTTCATTAGCCTCAATTTTTTTCTTAGCGTAATCCGATGTTAAGTAGTAATACCAAGAAACAGTTGTGTGGGTGCGCAAAATATTTTCCTCATCAACATAATAAGTGTCTGATTTCGATCGTGCTGGATGATCTGCGGGAAAGTCAAATAGATCAAAGCTCTGATCAGCGGGCACAATTTCTGGCACCTCAACAATCGCAAAATCCTCAAAATCCTTAGCTCCTCGAATCCTCTGTACCAATTCATAAATTGGGCTGCCCGCAGTCCGAGACAAGTCGGGCATACCCAAAAAACGCAACATTCTTGCCGCCTCGGCGTCCTTGCGCTCTTTAAGCTTTTCCAAAAGTTTATTCTCCTCTTCTGGTCTAATTGTAATTTCACCCTGCATACAAAGGTAATCCTATCGAATTTTGGCAAAATCATCAAATAGCGCGTGGTATAATGTTGATATGTTTGAAGACCTACCCGCCTCATTCGTAGTTGAAGAAGCTCCTCTTTTTGTGGCGCACAATCTCTATTGGGGTCTGGGTCTGATTGTTCTGTCAATTATTTTCTCCCTTCTTGCCTGGCCAGGAATGAAGGGCCTCGCTAAATCTGGACAACAGGGCCGCGCTATTCTGCTTTGGCTTATAGACGCAGTCCTTTTTATAAGCGGCATAGCTCTAATAACCAGAGCTTTTCCTCGGGTAAACCCCCTAATAATCTTATCGATTTTAGTCGTGCTAATGATCGCCCTCATCGGCGGTGGATCGTTTGCCGTAAAGGAAACCAAGTCTGAAACCGGCACAGGTTCAGACAAACAAAAAACCGCGCCAGAGACCAAAAAATAAATCTTTTATATTGTGCCGGCGGGTGGGATCGAACCACCGACCTAGCGCTTATGAAACGCTCGCTCTAACCACTGAGCTACACCGGCATGTTCTAAATTTACATTACCGCATCCATTAAGCCAAGTATTTTATACTGTAAATTCGCACTTTTAGCAACACGCAGCTGGAACACACCCCTATAGCTCCCTCGTTTCGCGTATTTTTTCTTATGCGGGGTTTTGATGAATACGGTCTTCTTAATCCGACTAAGCTCAACACGAAGAAGCTTTGACCACTCTTTCTTAATAGCCAAATCGCTCCGACGATATCGCTCATTCAAATTAATGTGACCCGAAAAATCCTCATTTTTCACCCCCATCGACTCAAACCAACGCATCGCAAGTTTGTGCACTTTAAAATCTGAGTTTGAGATTACTGCCCGGCTATCTCGCTTACCCCCCTCACTAATATATAAACCTATTCCAAGCATAAGAAGGTCTCTTTTAGACACATCTCCCACCATCGATCGCCCCTCCAAGGCAAAACGACGCATTCTTTCTATTCGTCCCAACCGTTGAATATACGCACCCTTCATCCGCCCAGCATGTCCGGCCCGAATCATCTTCAATCTTATATTTTCCTCCTGACGCTTCGTTAGATGAATACTCCTACACCAGATACTGACCGACCCCTTAGACACGCCAAGCTCACGAGCAATTTTCGAAATGCTCGCCCCCTTTTTTCTCAAGATTATAGCCTTTTGCTTTTCTAAAAATTTAGCCACACAAAACAGCCGATATATAGATATTATTTCACAAAATTGCTGTTCACCTTTATTCAACACCCAGCTCCCTTCCAATCTCCCCCCAATCTCTTACACGGGTGATTAAATCATTCTCCCGAACTTCTTGGTTCCAAGGACGATCAAATATAAAGACCTTAATCCCCGCCTCAGAACAATCCTCGATATAATGAGGTGCATCTTCGATAATTAAATCCACTCCCAATTCCTTGCAAATAGCAGACTTTTTAAATTCATCACTCCCCGCGAAGTGCTCATTTTTCAAATACAAAGGTATATTTAGGCCACCAAAGTGTTTATTCAGCCACTTTTTTGTTGATTCCATCATATTAGCCGAGCGGGAGGTTATAAAAACCATCTCATATTCATCCTTCAACTTAGTCAAAACGTCCTTCGCTCCGGCCATTGGCACTAGCGTATTTCCATGGCCGAGTCGAAAAAAGTCATTTACTCGCTTTACTGCCTCCTCAATAGAGCACTCCCAGATATTTGATAAGAAGAAATTTGTATGATCTTCAAACTTATCATCCCGTCCATTTTCTTTATTACTAAAATCAACAAGGCCCCGAAGGGTCTCTGAAACGACATCGTCAATATCAATTGCAATTTTCATCAATTAATCAATTAAAACAAATCGAGGTCCTTTATAACCCAACTCCGGTTTATCCACTTCATCAAACCACATTTCCCTCGGCCTCGCCCAAAGTTGACCATCGTGCTTATAAACCACCATTTCCTCCAGCGTCTCTGAGTGTTTGGCCACACCAACCACCTCATACACGCCACCCTTAAAATGCTTATATTTCTGTCCCGGTTGAATTTCCATAGATTAGTTAATCAACTTTACCAAATTTAAGACCTTTATTTTCTTCTCTCGCGGCCACCCCTTTATTTGCTTTTCTCGTTTTAGTGCCGCAGATTTAGTCATCTGCTCCTCGATATAAATAATTTTTTTAGCGATATGAGATCTTGTATATCTACCACCTTTTTTGTTTTTGTGCTCCTCAAACCTTCTTTCGAGATTATTGGTAATACCGGTGTATAGGCTCATATCAGCGCAAAGCAGTACATAAACACAATACATATTAAACATTATAGCAAACTTAAAACACCCTAGGGCGAGTTTTAAATAGCTCTTTAGCTTCGTTCAGTGTAAACTTTATCGAAGTGTTGCGGGAGTTGGAATCGAACCAACGATCTGGTGGTTATGCATACCGACTATGGCTTTCGCCACCTTTGAAAATCAAAGTTTGTGGTCTGGACTATCCCTTCACCCATTAGGGTGCCTACCGTCTAGTCTCTACACCTTATTGCTTTCGCAATCTTGGCTCGGGATTAGCAGTCAAGCCTTCCCCGAATTTGGCAGGTAATCATATCAACTATTGCTAGTTAAAACGCCCGAAAAATCAAGCCACCCGGGATACCACTTCCCCATCCCGCGAACTGATTGTGCCATGAAAAACACATTCAAGCAAGAAACTTGTCGCGGGCACCAAAACGAACTAACATAGAATAACATCATGAAAAATAAAAAAATCGTAAAAATCGCCATTATCGGCTGGGGTAAAGAGGGCCAATCATTAGCTAATTTTTTGCACAAAACTCTAAAAAACAGCGCTCAGATAACTATTCTAGACAAAAACATCACCGCCAGTCCCCGCCCTCAATATTTCCACTTTATTCTCGGCAAAAAATACTTGAGCAATCTTAATGAGTTTGATGTTATCTACCGCTCCCCCGGCGTGCCGTATTTAACCAAGGAAATACAAAATGCCAAGAAGGCCGGCGTAGCCATCACCAGTCTCACCAATCTATTTTTTCAAAAAACTCTCTCTCTTCGCTCCCCATCTACAAACCACAAACTACGCACTACCCACTATCCCATAATCGTTGCCATCACCGGCACAAAAGGAAAAGGCACAACCGCAACTGCATTAGCCCACATTCTAAAACAAGCTAAAAAGAAGGTCGTCTTAGCCGGAAACATCGGCGTCGCAATGTCCGAGGTTCTAAAATCAGCACAAAAAGCAGATTATGTCGTG
>PFBB01000008.1:0-886 GCA_002773475.1 Candidatus Harrisonbacteria bacterium CG10_big_fil_rev_8_21_14_0_10_44_23 | reverse complement strand
TCTTCCTATCTCACCCGACCACCAAGACCACCACCAATCTTTTTCGGAATACGTAAAAGCAAAGGGTCAGATCGTAAAAAACCAAACTAGGCAAAATACGGTAGTGTACTTTGCGGACAATAAATATTCAAAAGCAATCGCAAAAAAATCCGCAGCTAAAAAAGTTGCTGTACCAAAATCAACCACGCGGTTCAAGAAGGCCGACATTAAGTTGATTGGCAACCACAGCTACCGCAACCTTATTGTGGCCTCACAAGTTGCTAAAGCTTTAAAAATCTCAGACAAGACAATCCGAGGGGCGGTTCGGAGTTTTCGAGGCCTTCCTCATAGACTAGAGTTGGCACACAAAACCAAAAAGATTAATTACATCGACGACTCAATGTCTACCAACCCAGAAACAGCGGTGGCTGCCGTTAAAGCAATGGATAAACCAACGATCCTTATTCTCGGCGGATCAGATAAAGGATTGGACTACGCGCCAATCGCAAAAGTCCTAAAAAAGTCCAAGGTCTTTTTAGTTATCCTTAATGGACAAAATCGAGCAAAAATCTACCGAGCGCTTAAGTCTAAAAAAATGAAGCCACAGATTTTCCAAACCAAAATCCTTGTCGAAGCTGTCAACAAAGCCGTTTCACTCGCCAACAAATCAAGCTATAAGAACGTCAATATTCTCCTCTCCCCCGCTTCGGCTAGTTTTGATCAATTCAAAAACGCCTACGAACGCGGAGACCAATTTAAATCATTGGTAAAGAATAAATAAGAGGGCCGGGCACGTTTGCACCCAACCCCCTTGATCGCTACTCCTCTAACCAGAGGATTGTAGCGTTGCGACCGCACCTACTCGGGTCACCGTTTGCGTCCCAAACATTAGAGTGGTAGTCCCCCT
>PFBB01000007.1:3854-4736 GCA_002773475.1 Candidatus Harrisonbacteria bacterium CG10_big_fil_rev_8_21_14_0_10_44_23 | reverse complement strand
CTATAACAACGGTTCTCCATCTACCTGCCCCGGCGGAGAAACGCTTAACTACCGCACCGTAGGTACTTTCAGAGGAGTGGCTAGGTCATTTGAGGTCTCAGAATAGTCGCTCAATCTTTCCCTGTTTTCAATCGCTTTATGCTGTGGAGCGAGACCGTCAGGTAATTTTTAACATTGAAATTCTTTAACAAATCCTTTGATATTCCTGCCCGCCTCTAGAGGAAGTTTGTTGGGAGGGGGTAACATGCTACTGGCTTGAAAAAGTAGGGGTTTTCTATTAAAGTTACGGGGATGGAGAAACTGGACGCTCAAAAAAGAATAAGGAAACTGCGGGAGGTTATTAACCATCACCGGTATCTTTACCATGTCTTGGATAAGCAGGAGATATCGGATTCTGCGCTGGACTCCTTGAAGAAGGAGCTTTTTGATTTGGAACAGCAATTTCCGGAACTCATAACCCCCGACTCGCCGACTCAAAGAGTCGGCGGAAAACCGCTAAAAGAATTTATCAAAGTCCGGCACCCCAAGCCGATGCTATCATTCAATGATGCTTTTGACAAAGAGGATATGAAAGAATGGGAAGCGCGCTTTGAAAAGATCTTTCCGGGAGCAAAAAGGGGTGGGTATTACTGCGAACTCAAGATAGATGGACTCGCGGTAGAGCTTACGTATAATAATGGCGTCTTTGAAACCGGCTCGACTCGGGGTGATGGTCTTGTCGGCGAAGACGTAACAACCAACTTGAGGACAGTTGAAGCCGTTCCTCTCAAGTTGGATATTCCATATTCCATATTCCATATTCCAAAAGAACTTGTCGTTCGTGGTGAGGTCTTCATAACCAAAAAGGATTTTGAGAGAATAAATAAAGAACAGGAGAAAGCC
>PFBB01000007.1:0-3814 GCA_002773475.1 Candidatus Harrisonbacteria bacterium CG10_big_fil_rev_8_21_14_0_10_44_23 | reverse complement strand
AGAGAACCCACGAAGAAGAACATCAGATATTAAAATCCCTGGGATTCAAAACAAACCCGCACAACAAATTCACCAAAGACCTGGACGAAGTTCAGCGGTTCAGGGACTATTGGGAAAAGCATCGCGATAAGTTGAACTATGAAATAGACGGCGTAGTCGTCATACTCAACGACGAAAGATCATTTCAGCGAACAGGAGTTGTCGGTAAAGCCCCAAGAGGAGCAATCGCATATAAATTCTCACCCAAAGAATCAGAAACAATAGTTGAAGATATTATTGTTCAGGTGGGGCGAACAGGTGTTCTTACTCCTGTAGCAAAATTAAAACCCGTGAGTATTGGAGGGACAACCGTTTCCCGCGCAACGCTTCACAACTTGGATGAGATAAAGCGACTAGAGGTAAAAATAGGGGACACGGTGATAGTGAGCCGCGCCGGTGACGTGATACCGGACGTTAAAAAGGTCTTGAAAGAATTCCGGACAGGAAAAGAAAAAGAATTTCATATACCCAACAAGTGCCCGATATGTGGCCAACCTGTTCGACAGGTTCAGGGCAAGGTCGCTTACAAATGTATCAACAAAAACTGTCCGGCCATAAGAAGAGAGGCAATATACCATTTCGTATCCAAAAAGGCCTTGGACATTGATGGCATCGGCCCGAAAATAGTTGACCAGTTAATGGATGCGGCTCTTATACATGACGCGGCTGACCTTTTCACTCTTAAAAAAGAAGACCTGTTGAACCTTGAAAGATTCGCGGAAAAATCCGCTGAAAATACCGTAAACGCCATAAGAGGGAATAAGAGAGTCCAGCTGGCTAAATTCATATATGCTCTTGGCATTGACCACGTCGGCGAAGAAACAGCGTTCGCGCTTGCAAAATTTGCAAGCGCGAAGTCAAAAGTCAAAGGTCAAAAGTTAAAAGTTAAAGAGTTGACCAATGTTTTTGAACACACCAAACGGGAAGAACTTCAAAACATTCCTGACATAGGTCCTGTTGTCGCTCAAAGCATTTATGATTGGTTCCAGCGGCCCTACAATAAAAAGCTTCTTGAAAAATTTGAAGGGGCTGGAATTAAGATTATTGAAGAAAAACCCGCCCGACCGGACGGTCATTCGGGCAGGCTTGCCGAAAAAACATTCGTACTGACCGGCGCGCTTAAGACACTCGGTAGAGACGAAGCCAAAGACAAAATTAGAGAATTGGGCGGAGATGTTTCTTCTTCCGTTTCAAAAAATACCGACTACGTAGTCGCCGGCTCCGAGCCGGGCTCTAAATACGAAGAAGCAAAAAAACTGGGGATCAGAGTGATAAAGGAGAAAGAGTTCCTAAAAATGTTAAAATAAATTTCAACCCCTTCTTTCCTTGACCCGCCACCCCTGGCCTTGCTTTTATTGACCGGCGAACAACCTTTCGGCTATTAGACCTCCCTAAGTCACTCGTCCCACTCACTATTTTTTCCACTCACTACTTTACAGTTTTAGTTACCCTGTAACTCTATCTTCTGTCTCATTTTTCCTCGTACGAGGAAAAATGAGACAGAAGATAGAGTTTATAACCGCGGACTGGTCACAGATTAAATATCTTTTTTAGCTCACTTTTCTTTATTCCAATCGATTCAACAGTAAGTATGTCCACGTACCGGTTAATTCTTAATTTAGATGTTATTTCAGCAACTTCATTTTCGCACTCAAACGGCATAACGAAAGCGCTTTTTTGCAGTGAATAAAACCCTAAATTTTTTAAACGATAACGTAGAACATCTCTCTTTTTGCGCAATTCCTCCGGTATATCAAAAAACACAACACGCCATTTCCCGTCCCATTTGCCTATTCTAAATGGACTATATTTAAATGCGTTTTCTTGATACCACTTTTTGCCTTTCCTGGTAAATTTAAACGAATTATTTTTGATTGGTTTTACATATCCGCTTCGCTTAAGGTTATAAATTCCTTTCTTAAATCTTTCATGGTCGTCCGGGTAAAACAAATTATACTCGCGCCCCCTGTGGAGATAAAAATCAAAAGTAAACGCCTCTCCCATATCCCTAGCAGTATAAGCCAACTCCCTAAAAAATTTTGATAAAAACCTTTCACTCATCTTTGTTTTATTTTAACTTACTTATTTTGTTTTAACTTGTATATTAACTTATCTAATTTTTTATTACCTGTCTAATTATTATTTATTTTCTTAATCCCTTGTCTCATTTTTCCTCGTACGAGGAAAAATGAGACAAGAAGATATTATAGCACAACAAACAAGAAGAAAATAAGTAGGGATTTTGTTTAATATACGTTAATATTTAGTAAAAGTCAATAGTGCCTAGTGGGCTTTTTTATGGTAATTTTTAATTGTGGGCGTGGACCGAGAAAAGGCGCAGGAATTGCAAATCCTGCTTTCGACAGGATGAAACCCCTGTCCGCCCACTCCATTTTTATTTTTATGCTTAGCAACAAAGAAGTCGGGCATATTGCTCAATTAGTCCGAATTAAACTTACCGAAAAAGAAGGAGGGGAGTTCAAAAGGGAGCTGTCCTCAATTTTGGATTTTGTTAAAAAGTTGAATGAATTAGATACGGAAAACGTGGAGCCGCTTTATCAAGTCACGGGTATTGTTAACGCTTTAAGAACGGATGAATATCGGAAGGACTTTGAGATGGACGAAAACTTGAATGAAAAACTTATCGGCCAAGCGCCCAGCCGACAAGACCGATTTATTAAGGTAAAATCGGTCTTGCGGAAGTCCTAATTTCTAATTACTAATTTCTAACAAAATGCTAAATGTTAAATTTCAAAAAATTAAACGTTAAGCATTGGGGAATTGGAAATTTTATTAGAAATTAGAAATTAGAAATTAGAAATTTATAAACTGGTTCCTGTGTTTTGTATTTTAAGACATGACCCCCAACTATACCATCCATGACATCCAAGACGGCCTTCAAAAGAAGGAGTTTTCGGCTGAAGAAATTTTTGGTCACTATCAGAAGAAGATAGGTAAAGAAAACAAAAAGCTCAACGCCTACCTCTCGACTATGGACTATGGACTATGGACTATGGACTATGGCAAGCCGCTTGCGGGAGTGCCGTGTGCAATCAAGGATAATATTCTTATTGACGGAACTATCTGTACGGCCGGTTCTAAAATATTAAAAAATTATATTTCCGCTTATGACGCTACGGTTATCAAAAAACTAAAATTGGCTGGCGTACAGTTTCTTGGAAAAACCAACCTCGACGAGTTCGCTATGGGAACATCCACGGAAAATTCCGCTTTCGGTCCGACAAAAAATCCCCACGACATATCTCGTGTCCCCGGTGGTTCATCGGGCGGTTCGGCGGCCGCTGTTGCCGCTGACCTGGCTGTATTTGCTCTGGGTTCAGACACCGGCGGTTCTATTCGCCAGCCGGCATCATTTTGCGGAGTAGTTGGACTTAAACCGACTTATGGCAGGGTCTCAAGGCATGGATTGATTGCTTTGGCATCATCTTTGGACCAGATTGGACCGTTAACTAAAAACATTGAGGACGCCGCTCTTGTTTTAAACGCCATCTGTGGACATGATAATTTTGACTCAACAACTTCCAAGAACAGTACTCCTGATTTTACAAAAAAATTGGATAAAGATATAAAGGGCCTTAAGGTGGGGGTTCCAAAAGAATTTTTTGGAGATGGCTTAAGTTCTGAAGTCGCAGAAAAGGCCAAAATAGCAATATCAAAACTTGAAAGCATGGGCTGTAAAATTGAAGAAATAACACTGCCTAATTTTGAGTACGCCCTTGCAACATATTACATAATTGTCCCATCAGAAGCGTCA
>PFBB01000032.1:532-4232 GCA_002773475.1 Candidatus Harrisonbacteria bacterium CG10_big_fil_rev_8_21_14_0_10_44_23 | reverse complement strand
ACGCGGACTCGACGCTATGAAGCAAAGTCGTGAATATAACAGAAACTATTGGTGGCCAATCTTTGGACGATTATTGTTTATGGCCGCTATCGCCGTTGTCTTGTTTGCTGTTCTTGGCTGGATAGTCAGCCTGCTAACCAGTCCCCTCGGAGTCAGCATCAGTCTTCTATTCAACTATATTGTCACCGCGGTGATCGTGCCACTCATTGTTCTCTACTCTTACTTGCTCTACGAAAACATAAAATCCGTTAACCCCAGCCCAGCTCCAAAAATGAAATATGGCTTCCTTATTGGGTTTGCCATTTGGGGAATAATTGCCCCAATTCTTATATTCGTCTTTGCGGGTGGGGCGATCGTCAGCGCGCTTATTGGATCAGTTAATCAGAACGGCCCGTCTGAGGAGCAAGTTCAGCGCTTCATCGAAGAGCTAGAACGATTAGACGCAGAGGGTCAAATAGACCTAAACGAACTGCAAAACCTCCAAGCCCCAGCTCCAGCCGATCTAGAACAATAAAGAACCCTAAAACAAAAACAGCCTCGCTTGAGGCTGTTTTTGTTTTAGGATATTTTACCTAAATCTCCGTCTAGAACAGTTGAATCGATAGACTCAAGTTCCTCACTTATGTATGGTTGATTTGGCAATGAATTCAGAAAATATATTTTCTTCCCGAGATACTCGGCAAAACCAATCTCTAAAAATGTATTTGCTCCTACATAATTCTCAATATCCCCCTTAGTGAAATTGGCAACCAAGATCGCGTCAGAATCCTCGATCTTCTTCATATGTTTATGTAGTAGTTTCTCAGATTTTTTTACCTCCACCCTTTTAGACCCATCTTTAGACCAATAATCCACTCCCGCGGCTTTTATTGGCATATTCACTATGTGTCCCATTGCTTCTAAGGAAGCCTTAAGATCAACCAATTTTTCCCAAAACTTCAATGATGCACAGATCGTTATTTTCATGGTGCGCCCACCAGGAATCGGACCTGGATCACGGGTTCCGCAAACCCGCGTTCTATCCATTAAACTATGGGCGCAGTTATATTAAGTACTAAACTTATGGCTAGAAACGTTAGATTGATAATGTAATGAGTCTCGCCCCGTGGAGCTTTAGCGAAGTGGGGTCCATTAAACTATGGGCGCAAACAAGCTAAAGTATGCCCCAAACAAAGAAAAAATCAATTAGAACCGCAGGATCTTAATCACTCTCTCCATTACCGACTCCTCATAATCTATCTCTTTGAGGCGGGTCTTTAGCGCTTCTCTAAATTCTTCATTTCTCTCCGCTGGAAACAATATTTTAATATCTGGACTAAACTTTTTCGCAGGGCGGATAATTAACTCAAAAAAGGGATCGTGCGGATGATCTGCATCAATTGCAAACCCAGCCATCAGTGAATATGGCAAAAACAATCCCCTTCCGGTATGTAGCCCCCTTTCGTCTAAAAGATATTCAATCATGTCCGGTATTTGCCTCGCCCAATATAAAATTAAAATTTCGGCAATTACTACAAAAATCAAAAACATCAAATTGCCCTGCACTAAAGAAAAAATTATCAAAAAAATCGCGATGATGATACTGGCAAAAAACCAGCCTGTACTTTTTTCGTAATAATTAAATTCGGGGGCGTCCCAATTGATTTCCATACTCCTTTATTTTATCACAACCAATCGATTGGTTCCTCTCCTCTACTCTCTAAATAGTTATTTGCCTGAGAAAAATGCTTGCAACCAAAAAACCCACTGTGCGCAGAAAGCGGCGACGGATGCGCTGCAGTCAGAACTTGATGCTTTAAAAAATCCACCACCCGCCCCCTCTCTTGTGCATATCGGCCCCAAAGCATAAATACCAACCCCGCGCGCTCATCTGAAAGTTTTTTCACCACCGCGTCCGTAAATTGCTCCCAACCCTTTCTCTGATGAGAGCCCGCTTGCCCCGCCTCCACCGTTAAAGTTGCGTTTAAAAGTAGCACCCCTTGCTTTGCCCACTTTTCTAAATCGCCACTTTTTGGACGCTTGCCTAAGTCGGCTTCAATTTCTTTAAAGATATTATTTAACGATGGCGGGTTCGCCACTCCCTCGTGCACCGCAAAGCATAGTCCATTGGCTTGATTTGGCCCATGATACGGATCCTGACCTAAAATAACCACCTTAACCCCGTCGAAGGGGCACAGGTCAAAGGCGCGAAAGATAGAGGTAGGGGGCGGGTATACCGTCTTTGCCCCATACTCCCCTTTCACAAACTCAACCAAGTCCTTGAAATAAGGCTTTTGAAATTCCTCTCCGAGTTTTTCTTCCCAAGAAGGGTGGATTTTAACTTTCATATCAAAAAGAATAACGCATCTCTACAAAAAAGCTAATGGCGGGGCCAAAGGCCCCGCCATAGGCGATCGCCCCGCCCTAGCTAGTCAGCTAGATCGGGCCGCTTCTCACGAAATTTTTCGAGGTTTTTCTCCAATCTCTTAACGCGCTCTGCATCCTTTGCGCGATACTCTTCGATGGTCATACCCCCTTCCCCAATCGGTTTAGGGCAAGGCTCTGCCAATTACCCCCAGCCTCCAGGGACCTCGTCGGTAGCTCCACAATTAACACAAATCGTGTCAAAAGTGGATGCGTCGGAAAACCGCGTAACATGACTCGAATGCGGACCGCTCATGTTTTCTCCTATGAACCTCCATCTCAGCTTACTCGAAAGGCACGCTAAATCAACCTTTTCTCAGCTTATCCCGAATTCGCATCCAAACTTTTCCCAACTCGTTTCTTCCATCTTTATTCGGCCCCCAGCCCCAAAAATCAAAACCCAACTGAATGGTTTAATTTCAGGAGCGTTGATAAAAAAGAGGGTGCCCGGCACTTGGCAGGACACCCTCACTGTCGGAGCGATGACATCATACGATGAGGCGTGAACGATAATCGTTGAGTTGCTTTCGCCACATCTCGATGATCTTCGGTTGCGCCGGTTCCAGAATGAATAGTTCGTCGCCAGGTTGCGGATAGTGAGGATTCGGGACCGGGTCGAAAACCTCCCCGCTCCTGCCAAGCCGAGAGACCGTTTCGTTGTGGCCCGCGAACTCCGTAAAGAGATCAGCGAGTCGCCGAATGCCCCCGAGACCGAGTTCGGTCCAGGTGACCACAACAATTCCATCACTTGCGGCCAGTTCCTTAGCGACAGCGAGGGCATCACTGTCGTTCTCGACCAGCACTTTGAAGGCTTGAAAGGTGGGAAATCTGCCTCGTTCCGGAACAAAAGGTCCGGTAGTTCCTACAACAATCGGCACAATCAGAACGCCGCGGTGCTCATCACTAACCCCAAAGCCAACGTAAAGCGTGAACTCTACGTCATCACACTTGATGTAGCGGTTGCACTTCTTAACACCACGCTTAGAAAGCGCGGCAAGCAGCTCCTTGCCCACCTTGCACTTCTTGATCGGTTCGGAGCGGGCCTCAGAAGCTCCTTCGCACAGCCGCAGACCCTTGTGGGCCGCAGCTCTTTGAATAAGGTCGAGCAGCGTCAGGGCGTTTTCACCCATCGATAGTGTCGTTGCTTTCATGCAATCTCCTATTCATTTTCGTAGGTGCGATTCCGAATTAGACATTAGCAAAATTGACTTAAAAGTCAAACGAAAACAGAAACCCTCTTAAGTTTCTGTTTTCAAAAAATCCTTATGAAAAAATTTCTTTTGCCCGCATTGATAAA
>PFBB01000032.1:0-509 GCA_002773475.1 Candidatus Harrisonbacteria bacterium CG10_big_fil_rev_8_21_14_0_10_44_23 | reverse complement strand
GTGAGGCGGACAGCTCTTATTTGCGAAGTCCTTTCTGGCGAGCTATCTCGAGCTGCCCGTTCGCCTCTGGAGGAGAACCGTGGTCGGTCAAGCCCTGTAAGGCATTTTTAAGCTTTTTTATTTTAGCAATTTAAGGTTCTAACAGCTCCTTATCTTTTTCAAAAAGTGACAAAAGTGACACAGATCAAAAGTTAAAGTTACACGGCTTTGTAAGCTTTAGATGTAAAAAGGGCTCCGAGCAGATCGTGTCTGCAAGGAGTCCTTTATACTCAACCGGGTTTTCGCACCATATCTCTCAGGAATCTGAGAGGGTTAGGCACTGAGAATTATTCAATTGTCAATCCACATAATACAGACTTTTTCTGTATTAGTCCACGATTCTATCGCAGAAACAAAGGGTTGCTAAGCCCTGTTGCAAACATGTTGAAATCCTGTCCAGGTTCTGATACATATGATACACCCTTAAGTTTGTAATACGATCACATTTTTAGTCGGCAATCCATTCGTTT
>PFBB01000013.1:3913-4158 GCA_002773475.1 Candidatus Harrisonbacteria bacterium CG10_big_fil_rev_8_21_14_0_10_44_23 | reverse complement strand
ATCTTTTATAGAGTTCTTTACAAGGGCTACCATTTATGTGGTAGCCCTTTGACTTATTATCAAAGTAGGATTAGTATTCTATATTATGGATTTGGATTTTTTACAAAAAGAGGTACAAGAACGTGGCAAAAAAATGGGCATCAAACCTCAAACACCAGTAGAGGTTTTAGTTGGCATTACAGAGGAGCTCGGAGAGGTTGCTAAAGAGGTCGCGTTATTTGAAAAAATTGGAAATAAGGTAAACT
>PFBB01000013.1:0-3892 GCA_002773475.1 Candidatus Harrisonbacteria bacterium CG10_big_fil_rev_8_21_14_0_10_44_23 | reverse complement strand
TTAAGAAAGACTAGAAAGAGTGGAGCTGGAACGGTGATGGCAATTATAAAGTGAATTCTTTTATTGGTGTATGTGAAAATATATTCTCACTTGAAAAAGGGCTGTCACAACATGAGATAAATATTGTTTTTATAGTTGAGGTTACTGATAAGACGAAGACCAGTAGCAAGGAAAATCATATTGAATTTGTAAGTATTGCTAAAGGTGATTTGAAAAATTGTAAGATTTTACCAGCCCCACTTAAAGACGGTCTAATTGAATGGTTGGAAAATGGGCGACCATTTTGGAAAGAGATTAGGAATTAAGAAATAAATTCTAGGATTATGGAAAAAATTGAGTCAGATTTTTCTCACGAACAAATTGCTCCGTACAACCCTAAATGGATCGATTTATATGAAACTGAGGCGACGAAACTTAAAGAAATCTTTGGAGATAAGCTACTGGGGATCGAGCACATTGGCAGTACTTCGATTCCAGGTTTACCAGCGAAACCGATTATTGATCTAATGATTCTTATTGATAGCCATAAGAATGCTTCTAAGTTTATTCCTCCACTCCAAGGACTTGATTATCCTTTTGACTCGACTTCTCATACGGACCAATCAACTGAACGACACTTTTTTCGCAAAGGTAACCCAACAAAATTTCATCTCTCTGTAGCTTATGCTGACAGGGGTGGTTTTTGGAAACGCCAACTTGCTTTCAGAGACTACCTCCGTGAGCACCCAGATCAACGAGACAGATATGCAGAACTTAAACAGAAGTTAATAAAGGAAGATCCTACCGGCAAAAGTGGGTATATTGGCGGAAAGACAGAGTTAATCAACGAAATATTAGACAAGGCTGGATTTGAGAAAAGAAAATCAACTGAATAGTGCTGACTTTTCATTTATAAACAAGAGTATTTTGACTTATGTACTAGTCCAGCAGATTTTACATTGTCAACAGTACCGTAATGTTTCAATACCTTTGCAACACTTAGTAGTTAATATATAAAGGTAAGGCATACACAAACAAGTAAGAATACGCCCCATGTGATGAGAATAGCGTTTGAACTAGTACGCAAAGGTTGGAGCGCCAGAAAGGCGGGACAATATCTCGGGTATCACCATACTGCCATCTTTCTTAACTCCATCTCGGGTGGTGTATAGATAAAGATGCCTAGCTTATATCTGTGACTAGTTTTTGTATTGAAGATTCAAGGGTAGCGAGATGACCCTTGCCGTAGACAATAAAAATACTTTTTCCAGATTGAAAGACTTTTTTTATCAATGACAGTATATGTTTATCACGAAACTTTGATCGACATGCGACTATTTCATTGACAACAGTATTGTTATTGCGCGGATCAGATATTGAATCAAGAAACTGTTTATCTTCTAATGTTTGGTGGGGAAACAACTTTTCATGTTGACTGCTAAACCAAGATTTATCCGTGGTAAAACCATAAATATCAGAAAATTTAGCTTCTCGTTTTAAAACACGGTTGAGCGCTTCTTCAAAATCAGTTTGGCTCTCATGCCGAAACCATACTCCAAGATTCTGAATGATTATGGAGTAAGCTACGACCTTTGAATCAAATAAGCCACATAATGATTCTCTCTGAAGATCTTCACTGGGTTCAGCATGTACTATCTCTATACCTGCTTCTCTAGCCAACCATCCTATGGCCCCAGTCTCACCATATACCTTAATAGCCTCCTTATAATCTGGCGGTAGTTCATGAAGGACACCTTCAATAAATACTGTTTTTTCATTTTTTGTCACACTCAAGAACTTATCCCAAAATTTCCTTAAATTTTTGAACTGGATATCAGTATATTTATTGGTATGCACTGCTCCAAAAAAATACAAAACTTGCCCAACCGAATTGGGTCCTAACCTTAAGACAGGATTGTACTGGGATTTTTCAAACACAGACATGTTGATATTATCATAAAAAAACCGGATGGCACGCAAAGCATACCATCCGGCATCAAGACAGGAGTTTAGTACTCCTCACTTGTCTTGATAGTCGTCGTACGGAGAATCTACGTACTGATAGTCATCGTAGTCGTCGATACGAGACGGTATTTTCGTTACCTGACTCCCCGGGTAAGGGGCCGAAAGGAACTCCGTTCTAGCAAGAGCCCCTGCGAGCGCCTTGCTATCTTGCTGAGTGAATGTTTCCATAACCTCTCCTAATTAGTGTAGCTTAGTTGCCGAGAATGCTCGGCGCAGACATGGCTGGAGCAGCTACACTTATTGCTCCGACATGCTTCTTCAGGTAGTCATAAAACGCTAGACGACTACCACAGTATGCGTAATGTGGCGAAGTATCACCATCATCAACACGATGGGCTACGCATCCGTTATGACAGAAAGCCTGCATCGGGCAAACCTTACACATTTCTGGTAGACGTAGTGTTTGGCTTGTGAACTCTCGATACGCATCGGCTCGTAAAATCTCAGAAAACGAGAGTACCGACGTTATATCGCCAAAAGACATAGGTCTACCAAGTCTCTCACAAGGATATGTTTTGCCGTCGTAATCAACCAACATCCAAGTAGAGCAACTGCCACGGAAAACACATGAATGGGCGACGCGACCTTGCGTCCATGCGATCATATTATCTAATTCCCTTACCTGAACATCAGCACGATCCAGCATAACCCATTCCTCAAAAATATCTATGAGAAATTGTGTCCACGCTTTGTCACTTACGGCAAATGGATCGGAGCTTAGGTTAGTCGCAGTATTGTAGAAAGCATTGAATGCAATACTTGTAAACCCAGACCCTACTAAACTTCGTAGCATCAGAGCACCAGCATCTGCATTCTTTTTTGTTACTACACATATGACCGATGGGTATATACCCTCTTCCCTTAAAATTCTAACCCCGCTCATAACCTTGGTATACGAACCACGTCCAGCCAAGTTGATACGGTCTGCATCGTGTGTTTGAGAAGTTCCATCCACGCTTACTCCAACCTTGAAATCATGAGCTTTGAAAAACTCAGCCCATTTACGGTTGATAGTAGTTGCGTTGGTTTGAATGGTGTTTACCCAACGTTTACCTACACATTCTTGCTGAAGTCTAACTACTTCTTTGAAAAAATCCAATCCAGCAAGAGTAGGTTCACCGCCAAGCCAATGGATGCGCTGTATACTTTGTGGTAACTGCGAAAGAGAATGAATTAGCGCTCGAAGTACTTGTGGTGCCATCACTCTTTTTCCCTTTTGATCAAAGTCGCGATCGCGACAATAGGTGCATCGAAGATTACAGAAGTCTCCGACTATTTTTGCTTGAATAGCAGGCATAACTTTCTCCTTAATTAGTCAAAGATCTTCTTTGTCTATACTTAAACTCGATTATCTAAGATTAGACAAATACTGAAATTTACCTCTATCTAAAAATATACTATATAATATCCAGCTATGTCAAGTATTTGTACTAGTCCAGCAGATTTTACATTGTCAAACAAATAAGGCATTATCTGTAAAAAATGTGGCATAAAGAACCAGAAATTATAATTCAGTATGGACGCCTGATTGATCCTTTCTTAATTTTTTATTGCCAAAATTATCCTAATGCAAATAAATTTGGCTGGGATAAATGGATACCACCAACTAGAGAACAAATAGATGAGAAGATAGCTTTTTTTAAAGAAGAGTGGGGGAAATATAATATGGCAAAAAAGATATCTACTTGTTTAGATATGTCGTTTAACAGAAAAGTTATTGATGTTTATGTTGTAAGTGGCATAACCAGAGATTGCAGTCATCCATTAATAATGAAAAGTGGTCTAAATCCCAAAGAATTTGTTGTCTCTCTAGCCCACGAACTTATTCATCGAATTTTGACTATAAATAAAATACCGAGAGTTGTTTATGATGAAAAAGAATCAGATA
>PFBB01000001.1:1028-4849 GCA_002773475.1 Candidatus Harrisonbacteria bacterium CG10_big_fil_rev_8_21_14_0_10_44_23 | reverse complement strand
TCGCCTCTAAAACCTCCGTATCAGTGGCGGAATAGGTTTGACCGTTTAGAGAAGCCCACAAGGTAAACTCCACTGTTAGGTCTTTAGTGCGTTCAGTTGGGAAATCAAATCTCACACTACCAGTCCCCGTCCCAGAGCTATAAACGAAATTTTGCTTATATCCAGTGCAAGGGATTCCTCCACTCGCTGGACTAAACCGATTATATTTAAGATTTGAATCACCAGTACACTTAACGTCTAACGAAACACTCGAGGCCCCGCTGATGTTCCACCCCGCAAATACCATATTTAGGTATGTCGAGGAGCCAAAACTTGATATTGGGCTTGCCGCGTTAGCAACTCCTAGGCCGGAAACCAGCAAGGTTGTTATTGCTATAGCTAAAACTATTTTTTTCATAAATTGATAATTAATTCTATTTCCTCTAAGTCTACCTTATATTCAAAAAATCTAAAAACAGCTTTTCCCCACCCTGCTTTTCCCCCAAACCTTGATACTTAATACTCAATACTTAATACTAAACCAATGGACACCCTAGTTTTAGACATCGAAACAAAGAACACCTTCGGCGACGTTGGCGGCAAAGACCGGCTCTTAAAGCTTCTTATCTCCGTTGCTTGTTTTTACTCTTACAACCAAGACAAATATTTTTCTTTTGACGAAAATCAATTTGAGGAGGCAAAAAAGTTTTTAGAAACCCGAGCTCGTCTCGTTGGTTTCTCCTCAAACAAATTCGATATTCCGCTCCTAGCCCACAATTTAGGCCTAGACCTAATGAGCTACCCCAGAATAGATATTTCTGACGAGATAGAGCTTCGCACTGGCCGTTTGATTGGCTTAAACGACCTTGCCCACTTAAATCTTGGGGAGGTTAAAACCCACAAAGGCCTCGATGCCCCCGTCCTTTACGCCGCCGGAAAAATGGAGGAACTTAAAGAATACTGCCTTCAAGATGTAAAGATAACCAAAGATCTTTTTGATAAATTGAAAAAGAGTGGAGAGCTCATACTACCAGCTCGTCGAACCAGCCAAAGCGACGAACCATCTATTTTAGAAATCAACTTGAGCGAAAACCCCGACTTTATGTAATCATAACACTACAACATTAGCCATAATGTCGTAGTGTTACGAGAAAAGGAAAACCCCCTTTCGGGGGTTCGTCCACCTCGCGATGACTAGTGCATCGCGAGGTGGAGCTTTGCTCTTCCGTCGCCACCACCTATCCAGCCAAATAGCCAGAAACAGGGGGAACAGAAGGGTGCCAACACCCCCATCTGATGGGGGTGTTGTGGTTTTCGTTATCTCGCCCCCTCCATCAGCCGGAGAGCTTCGGCGATGATTCCACGCTCATAGCTCCAATAGATGAGAGCCAGCAGCACACAAACCCCCACCATGAAAACCCGGTGAGGCCCTTCTTCCGATCTCTCCTTTCGGCACCATCTATGGAGGTCAGGCATGACGACCCCCTTTAGGTGAATCGGGGGTCAGCGCTCGCAGAAGCCACCCCGCGAATGCTTGGTGTGCATGTAAACACACCGAAAAGAGCCACGACCACTCTTTCTTCATCCCTTCTCCTCTCTTCTGAGCACTACGCTCAGATACTTTTCATACAATACCCCTAAGGTGATATTTTGTCAATCAGCCGTTTCATCCCCCGTCTGATGCTTATTGATGTATAATGTTAGTATTCATTTACGCAGTTATTGTTGCTTGATTTAAAATTTAATTTTGTTCCAATTTAGAATTTAGGGTTTGAAACTTGAGATTTTAACCATTCATGGGTAGAAAAAAGAAAAAGAAAAAGCAGGAGAAAAAGTCCTTTTTCTCACATCTTGGCGACGACACCAAAAGAAGCATAACTGGAATTCTTCTGGTTGCTTTTGCCTTAATCCTCTCCTTGGCTGGCTTTCACAAGGCGGGACCCGCAGGAGAGTTTATGCTCAAAATATTCCAAGGAGCTCTTGGAGTTGGGTATTTTTTAGTCCCCTTAATAATGTTCATTGTTGGAGTTCTATTTCTCCTCAGCAAAGAGGAAAAAGTTTTCTCTGTAGTCTTTACCGGCATGGCCATCTTTGTACTTTCTGGACTAGGTCTAATTGATGTTATTTACCCAGCCAAGGCTGGGATTTTTGGCAAATTGGCCGGCGCTCTAGAGCTACCCTTTGGCTACAGCGCGGCCATCATTTTACTAATCGCTTTAATGCTCACGTCTCTACTCATCACCCTTAATGCTTCTCTCAAAATTCCATTCAACATTTTCAAACGAAAGGAGGAGGTTGAAGAAGATAACTTTGAAGTTGTATTGCCAAAAGATCTAGAAGAAACCGAAGACGCCGAAGAGGACGTTGAAGGAGAGGACGAGGAGCAAGAAGATGAGGAAGAAGAGGAGCCAAAGATCAAACAAAAAGCTAAAGAAGAATTTGTACCCGTCAAAGCAGTTGGTCCAAAAGACGATGAATACACTCCACCGTCTCTCGCCCTGCTACGTTCCGCCACCGAAAAACCATCACCCGGAGATCTTCGAGCAAACGCCAATATTATCAAACGCACCCTAGAAGGCTTTGGCGTTCCTGTCGAGATGGGAGAAATTCACATTGGCCCCAAAGTCACTCGCTACACCCTCAAGCCAGCCCAGGGAGTGAAAATCAACAAGATTACAACTCTCAGTGGAGATCTCGCTCTCGCTCTCGCCGCTCACCCAATTCGAATAGAGGCCCCCATCCCCGGCCGATCTTTAGTTGGTATTGAGGTGCCAAATAAATCTGCTTCTATCGTCCGACTCGGCAGCTTGCTTTCCCACCCGGATTTCAACAACGGAAAAAGATTGGTTGTGCCTCTCGGCCGAGACGTTAGCGGTGAAGCAGTGTTTATAAACATCGAAAAACTTCCTCACATGCTGGTTGCTGGCGCAACCGGGAGCGGAAAATCTGTTTTGATTCACTCCCTCATCGTTCCTCTTCTATATAAAAACTCCCCCCAGATGCTCAAGCTGATAATGATCGATCCCAAACGAGTTGAATTAACGACTTACGAAGGCATCCCCCACCTCATCTCCCCGGTTATCACTGAGGGCAAGAAGTCTATCGCCGTATTCCGTTGGGCTCTTAACGAAATGGACCGCCGCTATGAAATGTTTATGCACGCTAAAGCTCGGGATATTAATGGCTACAATCAAAACCACAAAGACGACCCCATCCCATTTATTGTTATCGTGATTGATGAAATGGCCGACCTAATGGCCACCTACGGCAAAGAGGTTGAAGGCTACATTGTTCGTCTCGCCCAAATGGCCCGCGCCACCGGAATCCACTTAATCCTCGCCACTCAACGTCCATCGGTTGAAGTTGTCACCGGATTAATTAAAGCTAACGTTCCCGGACGCGCCGCGTTAAAAACCAACAGCCAAGTCGACTCTCGCACCATTTTAGATGTTTCGGGTGCAGAGAAACTCCTCGGCTCTGGCGACATGTTGTTTGTTTCTCAAGAAATTTCTAAACCAAAAAGAGTCCAGGGTGCCTTCCTCACCGAAAAAGAACTCCAAGACGTAATTTCTGCAATCAAAAAAGACAATGCCAGTCTGGCCGACGATATCTCTGATTCTCCAGAGAGCGAGGCGCTTTCTAATGCCATGAAAGATCAAGACAAAAAAGCCACAGCAGAAAGCAAAGATGTTTTTGATGAATATATGAGCTCCGACTCTGAAGATGACAAACTCGACGAAGCAATCGAGCTGGTAAAACGAGCTGGCAAAGCTTCTGCTTCACTCTTGCAACGCCGTCTTCAGGTTGGCTATGCCCGCGCCGCTAGAATTCTAGACATAATG
>PFBB01000001.1:829-984 GCA_002773475.1 Candidatus Harrisonbacteria bacterium CG10_big_fil_rev_8_21_14_0_10_44_23 | reverse complement strand
AAGATGGCGACACTGCGTCAGAAGAATTTGAGGGATAAGTTAAAAAAGCCGCCCTATTGATGCCCCGCCCTCAGGGCGGGGCATCAAAACTTTTAAACAAATATGTCCAACCAAATTCTCAAAAATGGTCTTCGCCTCATCCACATAGATCCCAA
>PFBB01000001.1:0-738 GCA_002773475.1 Candidatus Harrisonbacteria bacterium CG10_big_fil_rev_8_21_14_0_10_44_23 | reverse complement strand
CACCTCATTTCCGCCAAATTTGAAAAATTGGCTATGCGCAAGACTAATCTTCCACCTTGGGCAATCGGCGAGCTTGTCGACGAATACTCTGCAACAACCAGCAAGGAATTTGCTCATTATTTTTTCTCCAATAGCCGAAAAGAAGCAGAACAAGGCGCTTCGATGCTAGCCCAATCTCTCACCCTTAAAACCGAGGATATATCTTCCGCAAAGATTAACAGAGAAAAAAAGATTATTCTTTCTGAAATCAAAGAAGACGCCTCGTTTAGAAAAATTCAGTTCTTTATCGACCAAGTCAGACCACTGAATGCCAACCATAAAAATCCAATCATCGGAAGCAAGAAAACAATTAGCCAGTTTAGCAAAGACCAATGTGCTGCCCATTATAGAAACCTTTACTCCGCCTCCAATCTAATCGTAGTCATCAACGGAAGCCTATCCAAAAAACAACTCAAGAAGATAAGCTCTGCTTTTGAAAAACTTCCTCAATTTAAATCGTCAATCCAAACAGAGAACAGGCCCATCAGTCATGAGCGTGTCGTTCTTCACATCGACGACCAAAGCCCAGAAATTGAACTTTCAATCAATCTCTATCCCAGCGCTAGAACCTATCAAGACGCTCTCCAGTGGTATTTCCTTACCTGGATCTTAAACCTTTACATCGAATACCATCTGCGAGACAAAAAAGGTCTTGTTTACACTATCGATGCCTATCGTAAGATAATAGACCACCACGTC
>PFBB01000025.1 GCA_002773475.1 Candidatus Harrisonbacteria bacterium CG10_big_fil_rev_8_21_14_0_10_44_23 | reverse complement strand
CTTTGAGGCTCAAAACGAATGGATTGCCGACTAAAAATGTGATCGTATTACAAACTTAAGGGTGTATCATATGTATCAGAACCTGGACATACCCCTTATTTATTTCCAAATTTCTCCCTCCATTTAGAGATCTCTTTATGATTGCCCGAAAGCAGCACCTTCGGCACTATCAATTTTTTCCCTTTTGTCTTTTCCTCCTTTCCCTTCTTACTTTTAACTTTTAACTCAATTATCTCCGGTCGTGTGTAGGTCGGATAACTGCCCTGCTCTTCTTCTAAGGATTCTTTTTTTCCAAGCACTCCCGGTATCTGGCGGCTGACCGAATCGATCACTACCATCGCTGCCAATTCTCCGCCAGTTAAAACATAGTCGCCAATTGAAATCTCCTCGTCTGCCACAGTCTTTACCACTCGCTCATCCACTCCCTCATATCTTCCACAAATCAAAACTAACTGATCGTATTTCGCCAACCTCTTCGCTTCTTTATTAGTAAATTTCTTCCCCCTTGTTGAAAATAAAATAGTTCTTGTTTTTTTCGCCTTTGCCCCATTCTTGATTCTTGATTCCTGATTCCTGATTCTTACTTTTTGAACCGCACGTGCTATTGGTTCAAAAAGTAGTACCATTCCCGCTCCCCCACCAAAAGGTCGATCATCTACCTTCTTGTGCCTATCCTTTGAAAACTTTCTAATATCGTGCGCCTTTACCTGCACCAATTTTTTCTCTTGCGCCCGCTTAATTATCGACTGATTTAAATAACCGTCTTTCGCGGAAAAAATCTGTGGGAAAATTGTAAGTACATCAAATTTCATATATCGCAACTCTAACAAAAAAAAATGCATTAATAAATGACAAGCCGCCAGTCCCCTCCGGAACTGACTGCTGTAAGTCCACTTAGCAGCGACCCCGCTTTCTGCGGGAGTAGCCGCCAAAAGGACAACGGATGGCTTTTTGCAAAGCGTCCTGCTTGGCAGCTTTCGCCGCCTTGCGAGTACGTCCCGCCCAGGTGAAGCCGTGCTTCCTGAGCAGCTTAGTTGCGGCAAGTTCCAGCTCGCGGTTCATAACCGTACCTCCTAGTCCTTTTCAGTTCTAGAAGGCATGCGTGGGAGTCTTTTGTCAGGGTGGAGGTATTTGAGCTGGTAATCCCTGAAACGCCCACAAGGTGATTCATCTCTCCAGTCCGAAATTGGACTATATGACGATAACTTAAAAGCCAAGACTTGTCAATACTAAAAATAAATGCTCCATACCCGTATGGAGCATTTATTTTCTCTAGGTCTGCACCCATAATTCATGATTCAAAATTCATGATTCTGCTCTAAAAATAAAAAAGACCCCGTAGGGTCTTTTTTATTTTTAGAGCTTGATTTCGTCAGCAATTGGATCGGGTTCCTCGGCTGGTGCGACGGCTGGTGCTTCAGGAGCAGCAGCTCGTGGACCTCGAGTAGATCCTTCTGGTTCTTCAATCTTTAGGTTCACACGAGCATTGCTCTTGATACCAACTATTCTGAGCAAGGTTCGGATTGATCGAGCAGTTGCTCCTTGTCGGCCAACTACTTGACCCATGTCTTCTGGGTGAACTTTAAGAGTGAGAAGCACTCCCATCTCGTCAACTTTGCGCTCAACCTGAACACTTTCTGGGTGATCAACAATGTTCTTAACGAGGTATTCTAGAAATACTTGATCTTTCTCTTCCATATTCATTCGTTAAATGCGGATATTCGGATCGACCTTTTAGTCTTTAATTATTCTTTTGGCTCTTCTGCCGGCTTCCCTTCTGCGACTTCGTTCGAAGCTGGCTCTTCTGTTTTTACCTCTGGCTCAGCACCCTCTGCTGGAACTTCCTCTTTCACTTCTGGAGCGGATTCTACTGGAGCCCCCTCTTTTACTTGCGGTGTGGCTTCTACTACTTCTGGAGCGGATTCTACTGGAGCCTCCCCTTTTGTAGCCTCGGCTGCTGGGGTTTCTACAGTTTCTGCTGGCGCCTCAACCACCGGCTCTTTCTTTGATTGAGAGTGAACTGCAATTTTCTTTCCATCAATCAACCCCTTGTTTATCAAAAGGTTGTGAATTGTGCTGGTTGGTTTTGCTCCAACACTTAGCCAATATTTAATTCTGTCATCCTTAAGACCGGAGGTCTTTAGGTGTGGGTGATACCAACCCAAATCTTCTCGATGTCGTCCCTGAAGTTTGCTACCTCTTTCTGAAACGACCAAACGATAAGTTGGTTGATGCCTCTTTCCCACTCGGCGAAATTTAATCGTTAACATTTCTTATTGAATTACTTACCAATTACTACTAAATAAAGTCCCACTAGCATACAGCAATTTTCTCATTTTTGTCAAACTATTTCACTACCTCTTTTGCCTCTTCTAATTTGAGTGACAAAATACGGCTAGTTCCATCTTGACCCATCGTCACTCCATACAATACATCGGCCTCACCCATCGTGGCTCGGTTGTGAGTGACAATAACAAACTGCGTGTGTTTGCAAAATTCTTTAATCAAGCTGGCAAAACGCTTGGTATTATTTTCATCTAAAGCCGCATCTACCTCGTCCAACACCAAGAATGGTGGAGGAGACACACTAATCAGGGCAAACAAAACCGCGATAGAGACCAAGCTCCTCTCTCCTCCAGAGAGCATGTCCAATCCACGAACGTTTTTCCTTGGAATAGAAAGTTGGATGTCTAATCCCTGTTCTTCGAACCCGGCTTCCTCCGTCTCAACCCCTTCTTTACCTTCTTCGCCCTCCTCGTTTTCTTCATTGCTCACATTGCGGACCAATTCGGCTAACTTTAGCTTTGCTGTGCCCCCTCCAAACATTGTAGAAAAGTAGTGAGCAAATTCTTTATTAACTTTTTTAAGCGACTCATCAAACTCGTTGTGTAGCTTTTTCTTCAACTCTTTTATCAACTGTTTCAAATCACCGGTAGCTTTTTCCAAATCTTCTGCTTGCGTCGAAAGGTTTTCATATCGTTTTTCTGTTTCATCCGCCTCCTTCACCATCTCTTGATCAATCTCTCCAATACTAGAAAGCTCCGATCTAACCTGAATCAAACGGTGACGACTTCTCTCAGCCGAAAACCCATCAATCTTTTTTGATTGGAAATCCTCAATCCCCCTCTCGCTTTCCTCGAGATATGACTTCAAATCTTCAATCTGCATCTTTGCTCTGTCCTTTTCTAGATTTAACCTTTCCTTTTCGTTTTCTAAACGAGATAGATTTATTTTTGCCTCCTCCACTTTAGAAAAAGCTGCTTTAAATTTATCGGTAAAAGAATACAAAGCATCATCCTTTTGGCTTATCACTTTTTTCCTCGCCTCGATTTGGGTTCGAATTTCTCGCAGTGCCTGATTTAGCTTTTCCTGTCGATCGAGCAATTTTTGGTTTGGAATCTTATCCTCCCTGTCTTCTGTGTTTAGGCTCGTATCGATTTCTTTCGTTAATTTAGAAATCCTAACTAAGAGATTTTCGATATCAGCCTCTTTGCCAATCTCGCCTAAAAGCTTCCTTGCTTCTTTGAGTAGGTCTAACACCTCATCATACGATGCCCCACCCCCTTGCGCTGTCTGCCTCTTAGCAAACTCCAGCTCCGCTTCAATTCTTGCCAAATCTCTAGCAATCTCCAGTCTCTTATCTTCTAGATCATTGATCTCTTTTTCCGCCTCCGATGTATCGCTAGACTTTTGCGGTTTATTCTTCTCCACCTCTTTTAGGGCCTCTTCCTGTTTATTTAAATTATCCTTCGCCGCCTTCATGTCTTCTGCCAAAGAGGTTATCTTTGGCTCAATCTCCTGCCCAGAAGAATTTATTTCATAAAGCCGCCCAGAAAAATATTCGTCTTCCGCCTCGCGCAATTCTTTTACTAATCCATCATATTTTTGCCACTTTTTTACCTGCCGACGCAAAAATCTCAAATGGGGCATCAACTCATCAATCAGAGCCCTAGCTTTATCCAAATTATTCGCTGTGGCCGCCAATTTGTTCTCGGCATCGTGCCGCTTAATCTGGTATTGGCGCAAACCCAAGATCTCCTCCATCATCACTCGTCGATCCTTTGGACTAACTCGGATAAATAAATCACTACTCCCCTGATTGATAATGGTAAAACCCTTTGTCCCTAATCGAGCTTGCGAAAAAAAGTTCACCACATCTTTCAGACGCACCTCGCTTTCATTAATAAAATACTGGGAAGATCCGTCTCTGGTTAGTTTTCGGCGAATACTCACCTCCTCGTAATCTACCGGAAAGAAATGTTTACTGTTATCAAAAACAACGCTAACCTGCGCCATCGAACTTCTAGTTTTTTTATCCGTGCCAGAGAAAATTAAATTTTCTGCCTTATCCGCTCGCATACTCTTTGAGCTAGACTCTCCCAAAATCCAGCGCAAAGCATCAATCACATTTGATTTACCTGATCCGTTTGGCCCAACAATACCCGTTACCCCAGACTGAAAATCCAATACCGTCTTGTTGGCAAAAGATTTAAACCCTAAAATTTCCAGTCTTTTTAGATACATATAACTCCCCCCTATCATACACCAAAAGTGTGCCCAAATTAAAATACCAGGTCTGTTCATTTACATTCCTGGTATTTCGACATCGCAATTTTTGCGAGATTGCTTTCTTTCTCGAAAGCTTGGCACACATTAAGGCCTGTGCAGTCCGGTGATTAACGCATCACCAAGCGTGGTTTGAGAGTTCAGGTCCTCTCTCAAACTATTAGTCCTCTTCGTAATCGACACACCAGTCCGGGTTGGCCATTCTACCAAGGCAGAAGTCAACGTCGAACTGTGACGTCTCCTCGAAAGGAACGTGATAGCCGGGAGTCAGATCTAGCTCTAGGATCAAAGCCATGATCTGTTTCGCGTCCGAAGCGTAGGCGTTAAAAACCCAGTGTTCCCCTCCTGCTGTTACCAACAGAAAGATTTGGCCACGCTGACCCCAACTCGACCTCGAAGAACTGGGACGAACAGCAGACCCTTCTCGGCAAGGACGAAGAGACGCCTTCGGAGCAGGTCATGGTCTACACGATCATCGGCCACTACCTCGCCACCGGCGAGCGCCTGTTCGAGAAAGTCTACGTCCGCACCAGTTCCATCGATTCGGACGGTCACCGCGTCAGCGTCGGCGACTTCGACCAGAGCGGCCCCCGCGTCTACCTGCTGGTGGGATGACGGCCGTCGCGCTGGCGGCCTCGGTGTCGCGCCTGTCCGGAAGTCCTGAGCATTGATTCCTTGAGGGCTTGTCCCTCTTTGAATCCTTGAGCCTCCGCGCAAATTTTTCCCACAGGGAGAGGTTTGCCGGAGGCTCGTTTTATTAAAAAAATACTCCATACGGGTATGGAGCATTTATTTCAAAGCAAAAAATGTTATTCGAATTCCTTGAGCGCTTTCTCTGCCGCCTCCACCTCGGCGTCGTGCTTAGACGGGCCGCTCCCTTCTGCCGCCAACTTATCTGCAAAATAAACCCCAACCACGAAATCTTTTTGGTGATCTGGGCCGCTCTCAGTTATTACGCGATAATTTGGAGTTATTTTAAATTTCGCCTGTACCTTCTCCTGTAAAGAGCTCTTTGCATCAATATAACTCTTAGTTGCAATAACATTATCCAATTTTACTAACACTAATTTATTAACCAATTTTTTAGCCTTCTCAAAACCACCATCTAAATACACTCCCCCAATAAGCGCCTCCACCCCATTGGCTAAAATTGCCTCTCGGGCCTTACCGGTATCTTTTGCCTCTCCCTTTGACATTCTTAGATATGAATCTAACTCCAGCTCTCTTCCCACCTCTGCCAAGCTAACTGTGTTTACCAGTGCCGCCCGGATTGCCGTAAGGTCTCCCTCTGGTTTGGTTGGAAATCGATTAAACAGCTCCTCAGTAACTGCCAATTCTAAAACGGCGTCTCCTAGAAACTCCAAGCGCTCATTGTGTTTATCTTTTGACCTCGGATTTTCGTTCAAAAAAGACCGATGCGTAGTTGCCTCTTCAAGATAAACCTTCTTTTTAAATTTGTAGCCAATCTGCTTCTCAAGATCTCCAGCTTTCATATATACTTGCAGACTTAGTAGAGAAAATTTACGGATAGCCCCTAAACTCTTTCCACCAAACCTAATATTTATTTATTAATCTTTTTTCTTCTTCAACTTCTTAATTTTAGCATAGACACTGCCCAAAACTCCGTTGATAAACTTGCCCGAATTCCCCCCTCCATAGTTCTTTGCCAACTCAATTGCCTCATTAATTGCCACCGCCTCAGGAACCTCTGCCTTGTCAGCATACAAAAGTTCAAACAGTCCAATCCTTAGGGCGTTTCGGTCAATCGTGGCTATTTGTGAGAGGGGCCAATCTGGTGCCGATTTCACAATGGTTTCATCAAGCTCTTTTAGGTGTTCAACCACCCCCTTGATAATTCGCAATATAAATTCTTCCTCCTCCTCTAGACCGGGGCCAAATTCCTTCAAGTTCCTCTCCATTATCGAGATAAGGTCAGATTGCTGACCATAGAAATCCCATTCATACAGGGACTGTAGGACAATTGATCTGGCTAATTGCCTAGATGCCATATATAGATTTTCAAACAGACTGTTACTAAACTTTGCGTTTGCCGTATTTGCCACAGTTGGCACAGGCCCGATGAGGACGAATTGGAGCCTTGCACTCCTCGCAAACCATCAATTTAACCTTTTTTAGGCCAAGGTTGGCTCGGCGTCTTCCCACCTTCGATTTTGAATGTCGTTTCTTTGGTACTGGCATGATTTAAATTTTAGATATTAGATGCTGAATCGGGGCCAAACCCCCCAACCCAGTGAATAAAAAATACCATGCAGAGAGGGTTTGGTCAATCAAAAGGCGCGAGGTGTCTTAACGGTTTCCCTCGCGCCAATTGCGTGTGAGCAAAGCTGAGGCTCAACCCTCTCCGCTGCCCTTGTATAGTATACTAGTATACTATACAAAGGTCGGTCGGACGTTGTTTTTAAAGCCTCGTCAACGTTTATTTTTTCTCTCACCTGCGCAATAATGTATTCAACTATTTCACCAAGCTATAAGCTAAAAGCTACAAGCTAACCTATGTCTAAATTCGTCCATTTACATACACATACGCATTATTCGCTCTTAGATGGAATGAGCAAAATTCCCGACCTTGTAAAAAAGGCGAAGGAGCTAGACATGGACGCTCTAGCTATCACCGACCACGGCAATCTTTATGGCGCTGTGGAATTTTATAAGTCCTGCAAAAAAGCAGGCATCAAACCAATCCTTGGAGTTGAGGCCTACGTTGCCCCCGGAGACCACAAAGACAAGGGCAGTAATAAAAACGAAGATCGTTATTACCACCTTGTTTTATTAGCAAAAAATCAAACTGGTTGGGAAAACCTAATCAAACTCGTCACCCTTTCATTTATGGAGGGTTTTTATTATAAGCCGAGGATGAGCAAAGACCTCCTCCGCCAGCACAGCGAAGGCTTGATCGCCCTCTCCGGCTGCCTCGGTGGAGAGCTTTCTCAGCTCCTCCTTAACAACAAAAAGGAACGCGCCAAAGAATTGGCTAAAGAATATGAAGAAATCTTCGGCAAAGGTAACTACTATATAGAAATTGGCAACCACCCAGAGATAGATGAATATCAAAAAGTGCATCCCCTGCTCATCGAAGTCGCCAAAGAAACCAACATTCCCCTAGTCGCCACCAAAGACAGTCACTATTTGAATTCTGAGGACCGTCCGGTTCACGACATTCTTTTGGCCATTCAGACTGGTCAAACTATGGATGATCAAAAACGTTTTTATCTTCAGGGCTACTACAACTTTGAATCCCAGGAAGAAATGGCTGATAAATTTTCCGACACCCCAGAGGCAATAGAGAATACACAAAAAATTGCCGAAATGTGCAATGTCGAGCTAAACCTAGATCAAATCTTGCTTCCAAAATTTGACACTCCAGATGGAAAAACCTCTGCTCAATATCTTCGTGAGCTAGTTGATCAAAGAACCGCCAATCGTTATCCCGAAGTAGACGAGGTTATTAAAAAAAGGATTGACTACGAATTGTCCATTATCGAACAGATGGGCTTTCCCGATTACTTCCTGATTGTTCAAGACTTCATAAACTGGGCCAAGGACAGGGGTATTGTCGTTGGTCCAGGGAGAGGTTCTGCCGCCGGAAGCATCATTTCATATATTGTTGGCATCACCAACATCGATCCAATTAAATACGATTTGCTATTCGAACGTTTTCTCAACCCCTCCCGAATCCAGATGCCTGATATTGATGTGGATATTACCGATATCCGCCGCGACGAAGTGTTTGCCTATCTTCAAGAGAAATATGGAATAGATCACGTTGCCCACATCATCACTTTTGGTACCATGGCCGCCCGTGCCGCAATTCGCGATGTTGGTCGCGCCCTAAATATTGAATACAGTTTTTGCGATCAGCTCGCAAAGCTAGTCCCCTTTGGAAAGGATTTGAGCGAGGCGCTCCGCACCACCGCAGAACTACACGATCTTTACACCAAAGATGAGCGGGCCACCCGGATTATTGATGCCGCCAAAACTCTTGAGGGAGTTGCCCGTCACGCCTCCGTCCACGCCTGCGGCACCGTTATTGCCGCCCAGCCACTGACAAAATACGTCCCTTTGCAATACTCCCCTCAAAAAGACGACGTGGTTATAACTCAATTTGAAATGCACGCCATCGAAGATCTCGGCCTTTTAAAGATGGATCTTTTGGGTCTAAAAAACCTCACAATTATTGAGCAGACAATTCGCCTCGTTCGTGAATTGTATGGAGAAGAAGTTGATATCGACAAAATCCCCCTCGACGACAAAAAGGTTTTTGCCTTACTTAAAAAAGCTGACACCACCGGGGTCTTTCAGTTAGAATCGGGTGGGATGCGACGTTATCTAAAAGAGCTAGAGCCATCCGAGTTTGAAGACATCATCGTCATGGTTGCCGCTTATCGACCCGGACCAATGGAGCTTATCCCAACCTACATTGCGAGAAAGCATGGTCGCGAAGAAGTGAAGTACCTTCACCCTCGTCTTGAGCCCATCATGTCCAAAACCTATGGTGTCGGCATCTATCAAGAGCAAATGATGAGAATTGCTTCTGATCTTGCCGGCTTCTCCCTCACCGAAGCCGACACTCTCAGAAAGGCTATTGGAAAAAAGATTAAAGAGCTGCTCGATGAGCAAAAAGTAAAACTCATCGAAGGAATGATTAAGACCGGAATAGATGAGGCCACCGCAAAAAGAATATGGGAGCTCTTCCCTCCTTTTGCCCGCTACGGCTTCAACCGCTGTTTAACGGGCGATACTCTCATACAAGACCTAAAAAAGGGTCAGAGAATAAGTATTGAAAACCTATACAAAAACCCCTCTCGTCTCAAATCTACTCTTTCATTAAATGAAAAGACACTAAAGAGTTACAAAAATAGAATTACCGACGTGATTCACAACGGAAAAAAAGAGGTTTTCGAAATCACAACTAAGAGCGGTAGAAAAATTACCGCTACTTCCAATCACCCCTTTTTCACTCCATCGGGTTGGCAAACTCTAGATAAGTTAAAAAAAGATAGCCACATTGCTACACCTAGCACCGCACCACTTCCAGAGCAACCAATAAAAATCGAGGAACATAAAGTTGCCCTAACTGGGTATCTATTAGCTGAAGGTAATCTTTGTCACCCTAACGGATTCTATTTCTATTCCAAAGAAGAAAACGAAATTCAAGATTATCGCCAAGCCCTTGAAAGTTTTTCCAATACGCTAGCAACTATAAATCGCTCCAAGTCGGCAACCAGCGTATACTCTCGAAGAGAAAATCTGAATAAGCCATCGGAGGCGGTAACCTGGGTTAATTCTATAGGCATGCGAGGCAAAATTGCGACTGAAAAGCATTTTCCTGAATTCGCCTTCCAGCTAGGGGAAAAAGATCTAGCTCTTTTAATTGCAAAAATGTTTCAAGGAGACGGATGTATCACGAACAAGCGAGGGCACGCCGAAATATTCTACGCAACCTCATCTTTAACACTCGCTCAAGATCTTCAACATCTTCTTTTGCGTCTCAAGGTGCTTTCCACTGTCCATATCAAAAAATTCAAATACCGCAAACAGATTAAGACTGGCTACACCGTATCTATTAATCGATACAGCAATATCCATAACCTCTTAAACCTAATTTCACCCCACCTAATAGGAAAAAAGCAAAAAATCGCCCAACTAATTCTCAAAGAGCACCCTATATTAAATGGCTCTATTAAAACTTGGGCAGCTCGCGGTAGCTACGACATAATTCCCTTCACTGTAGCATTGCCAGCGCTTCGCCAAGCAGCTCTAGTGGAAGCTGGAAATTTCAAGTCTGCTAGCAGCACTTACGGCCTTGCCCCTCGTCTATTCAATGCCGACACAAGAAAGATAGGTTTCTTAAGAGAAACTATCGCCTATGCTGCACAAGTCTTTAAAGACACTAAATTGGAAAGTTTAAGCAAGTCGGACATCTACTGGGATAGGATTGTGTCAATAAAATCTAAAGGATCTCAACCAACCTACGATCTTAGCATGGAAAAAGATCATAATTTTGTCGCCAACGATGTTTTCGTTCACAACTCCCACGCCGCCGGCTACGCCATGGTGGCCTATCAAACTGCCTGGCTCAAAGCCCACTACCCCGTTGCCTTCATTGCCGCTTTATTAAATGCCGATTCTGGCGACACCGAAAGAATTGCTTTCCTCATCGATGAAGCCAAAAAAATGAACATCGAAGTACTCCCTCCTGATATCAACAAAAGTTCGGCAGTTTTCACTCCCGACTTTAAAGGCGAAATACACAAAGAAGATGGCAATATCCGCTTTGGCTTAAACGCAATAAAAAATGTTGGCCACAACATAGTTAACGCCATTATCGAAGAACGCTCTGCAAAGGGTCAGTTTAAAAACTTCCCCGACTTAATCAGCCGCATCACCCACAAAGATCTAAATAAAAAATCGTTAGAGTCTATGACCAAGGCCGGAGTTTTTGATAGCTTTGGCATCAACCGCAACACTATTTTGGAAAACATGGATGAAATTTTAAAATTCTCTCAACAGATAAAAAAGAGCACAGTTCAAAACCAAGCGGGCCTTTTTGGAAACACCTACGCCCCCTCCCCCACGTCCCTAAAACTTAAAGAAGCGCCACCGCTTGATCCAACTCAAAAACTCAGCTGGGAAAAAGAACTCCTTGGTCTTTATGTCAGTGACCACCCGCTCAAAACCTGCAAAGAAAAAATTGAGAAGGTTCAGCCCACCCCAATCGCAACTATGAAAAAAGAACGTTCCAGCGCACGCGGTTATCGCATCGCCGGCCTAGTCACTCGGGTTAAAAGCATCATCACCAAATCCAATAAAGCGATGGCCTTTGCCAAGCTTGAAGACCTAACCGACAGCATTGAGCTAGTTATCTTCCCCGACCTTTATGAAAAAACCAAAGAAATGTGGCAAGAAGGTAAAATCCTAGCCATGGTTGGCAAGCTCTCCTTCCGCAACGGCGAGACTTCAATGATCGTTGATAACGTGAAAGAAATAGTCTAAACCTTGCATCGCTCCCCCCTTTTTGTATAAACTAGTGGTGGAACCACGAAAGGAGATGGGTGAAACGTTGCGAACATCGATTTCAGATCGATCAAGACAGAATAGTTTCTCGACGAGGTTGTCGGGTGCAGCACAAAAAGTGCAAGCTCTGTGGCTACACCAAGAAGGTTGAAGTTCGCCCGCTAATCCGCCGAGTCAAGAAAGGAAGGAGGAAGAAGGGATGAAGTGTCCCAAGTGTATGCGCAACACCCTCCTCAGGGCCTCTAAGACCGAGGTTGAGGGTAGAGAAACCGTGATCGTCACCATCGTACGGTGCTGCAAAGTCGGATGTGGCTACACGGAAGAAAAGAGGGTCAATGTAAAAGACCTTCCCGTTGAGCCCAATATTCAATCTACCACGCTCGAATCTCCCGACCTGGGAGCATGAAGGGAGAGCCATGGCCAAAGACGGCTCTGACAAGCAGAGGAAGCCGCCCGACCAAGCCCAGTTAGAGCTGGATGAAATTAAGCAGTTTCTCTTTGACAACGCGCCGCCGTATGACAGCCCCATCCCGACCATCGAGCTGCTACAGAAAGCTCAGCAAGCCTTCCCTAGACACGACCCGCGCATTGCCTTGAAATACCTGCTAACATCTCGCTGGCTCACCGTCCACGGTGATAGCAAGATCAGCCATCACAAGCCCAACCGCCCCAAGGCTCTGGACATCCAAGCAGATTGGCATGTCCAATGAGTCTCGCTAGTCAACGCCCCGGCCGGAACAATCCGGTTCGGGGCGACTTACTTTATTGAAAAAAAATCCCGCTTCCCGCATACTTCTATTATGTTTGGAAAAGATAAACAACAAGAGCTAGCCGATCTTCGGCATTCATTTGCTCACCTGCTCGCTGCAGCAGTTTTAGATTTGTACCCAGGGACCAAAAATACCATCGGTCCATCAATTGACGATGGTTTTTATTATGATTTTGAATTTAAGAGTCCAATCAGTGAGGACAACTTACCAAAAATTGAAAAACGGATGCGGGAAATTCTGAAAAAGTGGAAACAGGATGGTCCTTGGTTTGAAGGAAGAGAAGTATCAGCAGAAAAAGCTAAAGCTTTTTTTAAAGGCAATGAGTATAAGCAGGAGCTAATCGAAGAAATTATTCAGCGGGATGAAAAGATTACTCTCTACAAAACTGGTCCCTGCTCCTCTCCATCTACTCACTACTCACAACCAACTACCGACTGTTTTACCGATCTCTGTCGCGGTGGACACGCAAAGAAATCTAAAGACATGAATGTTGATGCCTTTAAATTAATTAAGCTCGCAGGGGCATATTGGCGCGGAGACGAAAAAAACCCAATGCTCACCCGCATTTACGGCACCGCTTTCAAAACTAAAGAAGAATTAGACGAATACCTAAGCTTGCTTGAAGAAGCCAAACGTCGAGATCACAAGAAGCTCGGTCCCGAGCTAGACCTATTTACCTTCTCCCCCCTAGTTGGCCCGGGGCTCCCCTTGTGGACGCCAAAAGGAACTCTACTCCGCCACCTTATTGATGACTTTGTCTGGAGTCTGCGCAAGCCACACGGCTATCAAAAAGTAGAAATTCCTCACATCACCAAAAAAGAGCTTTATGAAACCAGTGGACACTGGGACAAGTTTAAAGATGAGCTATTTAGGATAAAAACCCGAGAGGGGCATGAGTTTGCTATGAAACCAATGAACTGTCCTCACCATACTCAAATCTATGTTCGCAGGCCTTGGAGCTACAAAGAGCTTCCTCAACGCTACGCCAACACCACCACCTGCTACCGTGATGAACAAACTGGAGAACTCTCCGGACTTTCTCGCGTGCGCGCCTTTGCCCAAGATGATGCCCATGTATTTTGCCGAACGGACCAGATCAAAGAAGAGTTTCTAAAAATCTGGGACATTGTTCACACCTTCTATCATGCTTTTGGTTTTAAGTTACAAGTTCGTCTATCTCTTCATGATCCAGAGAAACCCGAAAACTATCTTGGAGACGATGCGGTCTGGGAAAAAGCCGAAAATATGCTCCGCGAGATCGCTAAAGAAAAAAAAGCAGACTACTTTGAAGGTATTGGCGAAGCCGCTTTTTACGGACCAAAACTGGACTTTATCGCCAAAGACGCCATTGGCCGTCAGTGGCAAGTTGCCACAATTCAGCTAGATATGGTCATGCCAGAGCGATTTGACTTAACCTGCGTCAATGAAAACGGAGAAAAGGAACGGATTGTCATGATTCACGCCGCCATCGCTGGCTCACTAGAACGATTTATGTCTATCTTGATTGAGCACACGGCTGGAAAACTACCAGTTTGGCTGGCTCCAGTTCAAGTCCGCGTCTTGGCTATTTCTGAAAAGTTTCAAAAATACGCAAAAGAAGTTGAAGCCAAACTTCAAGAAAATGATTTACGCGTTGAAGTGTCCGACCCAAACGACACCCTCGGAAAACGTATCCGCCAATCCAAGTTAGAAAAAATCCCCTACCTTCTAGTTGTTGGAGAGAAAGAACGATCCAATGATTCAGTATCTATAGAGCATTACAAAGACGGCGATCTCGGCAACGAATCTGTCGACAAGTTGATCAAAAGGATTCAGAAAGAAATTCAAGAAAAGAAAATCTAAAACCTTATCCCTGGGTTATCCCTGGGATAACCCAGGGATCCTCCAAAAACCATATATAGAGAAGCCCCC
The DNA here is from genome assembly GCA_002773475.1 of Candidatus Harrisonbacteria bacterium CG10_big_fil_rev_8_21_14_0_10_44_23. GTDB lineage: Bacteria > Patescibacteriota > Minisyncoccia > UBA6257 > 1-14-0-10-44-23 > 1-14-0-10-44-23. The sequence goes on along the minus strand of PFBB01000025.1, from coordinate 6,421 downwards.
AGGCGCGCGATGCGCGCCTGGGGGCCAATTCGGGCTGCCAACCCATCCCCTCGCGGGGCATTTCCGTCTCCTCCTTGAAAGAAACTGATCTTCGCTACGCAAGGTCCTTGTCAGGTATGGGGCCGCCAGATCGTGTTGCTCTACGACCTCAAACGGGCCCACGTTCCGCCTTGCATTTCGAGATACAGACATTCTGTTCCTCCTCCAGAAAAAACTCAAATATAAAGGGCCCGAACGCGCATCGCGCGTTCGGGCCCCATTCCTCCAATTAAACACCGTGCGGCTGTGGCACGTTCTATACAACGTTTTTACCACTTTCGGATACGCTTGCCGCGTCCCGCCGGACCGTACCCTTTGCGCTCCCTGGCGCACCTTACGTCCGGTGGTCAGAACTGCTTCATCTCAATTGGGCGATACCCCCCAATCTCCCTCCAACGAGGCAATGTTTAATTTATGTTTGAGCGAAACTGGCTCTTTGCCATTCGCGAGAGTATAAATTAAACATTGCCTCAGAAACAAAAAACCCCTTATTCGGGGCTTGAAAAGAGTGTGGCGGACGATCGAGCGTGACAAACGCATGTGTCCCCCGTGTGGACTCTTGCGCTTGTCACGTTCCATCAGCCCCTAAATTCTACCATAATTAAAAAGAAAAAATCAATAATTTTACCCTTCTTTCGGCTATTGAAAATAGGTGCGATTTTTGCTAAAATAACTGGGAATTTGCAGCTCCACACAGGGCTGCATTTACTGATTTTTGTTCACCATTTTATAAATCATTCGTAATCCATTCTCCCAAATCCAGACCCACGGCTACATTCTTTAGTCTTTCCCGTTTCCTTCCCTCTTGATTCATAATTCATCTTCATATGCAAATTCAATGGTATGGCGAGGGCTGCTTTAAACTCAGCTCTGGCGACATAACAATAATGACCGACCCAACCGATAAAGACTCTGGCTTAAACACGCCTCGCTTTAAATCGGACATAGTTTTACACACTTCCACTCCGGCCATCTCCGCCACTGAAGACTTTGGTCAAATCCAAGACGGTGAAACTCATATTATTCATGGCCCCGGTGAATACGAAATTAAAGAAGTTCAAATTAAGGGTTGGCCTTTAAAAAAAGATTCTCAAACCGATCGCCTAAGAGGAATATTCCGAGTGCGCTTTGACGATCTCAGCTTGGGATTTTTAGACAGTCTATCTAATTTTAAGGAACCAGAAATACTTGAAGAGCTAGGCGACATCGACATACTTTTCATTCCCGGCGGCGGCGATCCATATCTAAGTACCGAAGAAGCGGCTAAACTCGTCCGCCAAGTTGATCCTCGAATCGTCATCCCCACCCATTTCAAAGTGAAAGGATTAAAACGAAAAGCTAGCGAAGTGAAAGACTTTCTTAAAGAGCTCGGTCTCGAAGACACTAAACCACAAGAAAAGGTCTCCCTAAAAAGAAAAGATTTAACCGAAAAACTCCAAGCTATCGTCTTAACGATTTAAAATGCAAACCCCGCTGGAAAAACTTCATCAGATTCAAGAGTCTGACGACAAAACAAAGCTGCGCTGGGTAATTATCTTATCCGCCGCTACAATTGCTATCGTCCTCTTTCTCTGGGTGGCGCACGTTTCTAGTATTATCTCCAGCACCGGCAGCCTGCTTGAGCCCCAACCAGAAGAGTCCGGCACCCCACAATGGATCCAAACTCTGAGATTAAAAACTGCCAACACCATCCTCTTTTTCAGAGAAAAGATATCTCAAAAAAAACAAATAATTATTGAGTCAGAAAATTAAAAATATGCCCAAGTCCAAAGAACCAAAAAAAGAAGAGTCCGTTACTCCAGACAAGCACCTTACTCAGCAAGAGATAACCAAGGAGCTAAAAGATTCATATTTGGCTTATGCAATGAGCGTTATCGTTTCTCGAGCACTACCGGATGTTCGTGATGGACTAAAGCCAGTGCAAAGAAGAATTCTTTGGAGTATGTGGAACAGCGGCGCCAACGCGGATGCTAAATTTAGAAAATCTGCCGATATCGTTGGAGAGGTTATGGGTAAATATCACCCTCACGGTGACCAGTCTATCTACCAAACTATTGTTAGAATGGCTCAAGACTTTTCCTTCCGTTATCCATTATGTATCGGTCAGGGCAACTGGGGCTCAGTTGATGGCGACGAAGCTGCGGCCATGAGGTACACCGAAACTAAACTGAGCCGCATTACCGAGGGTCTTTTGAATGATATCGAAAAAGAAACCGTTGACTGGGTAGACAACTATTCCAACACCAAGATGGAGCCATCTTACCTGCCTTCCGCCGTCCCCCACCTCCTCCTAAACGGCACCGCTGGGATTGCTGTCGGAATGGCTACCAACATCCCTCCTCACAATCTATCCGAAGTTGTCGATGCCACGCTACACCTAAGTAAAAACCCAAAAGCCAGCACCGAAGACTTACTTGAATTCATCAAAGGGCCAGACTTCCCCACCGGTGGAATTATTTTCAACAAAAATGATATTAAAGAGGCCTACACTACCGGAAAAGGCGGTGTGGTTATGCGCGCCGTTGCCGACATCGAGGAGAAAAATATTAAAGGACGCTCTCGCTTTACCATCCGCGTCACCGAGATCCCCTATCAGGTAAATAAATCTGAGCTAATCATTAAAATGGCTGACTTGGTCCAGACTAAAAAAATTGATGGTATCAAGGATATTCGGGATGAATCGGACAAACACGGTATGAACATCGCAATCGAACTAAAAACCGACTCTAATCCTCAAAAGATCCTTAACCAGCTTTACACCTACACCGATCTTCAGAAAAAGTTTAACTTCAACATGGTAGCCCTCACCAACAACGGGCTCCTCCCTCAAGTAATGTCGTTAAAAGACATCATCTCTGAGTTTGTCGATCACCGAAAAATCGTTGTTCGGCGTCGAGCTGAATATGAGCTTAGGAAAGCCGAAGAGCGCGCCCACATCCTAGAGGGATTGTCTAAGGCCCTAACCCACATCGATAAGATAATCGACACCATCAAGAAGTCTAAAGACAAGGACGATGCGCGAAACAACTTAATTAAAAAGTTTAAGCTCACCGAGATCCAAGCTTCGGCAATCTTAGAAATGCGCCTTTCTTCCTTGGCCGCCTTAGAGAGAAAGAAAATCGAAGATGAATTAAAAGAAAAGAAAGACATTATCGCCGACCTAAAAGATCTCTTAAAGAGTCCAGGTAGGATAATCAAATTGATTCAAACCGAGCTAGGCGAGCTTAAAAGGAAGTACGGGGACGAGCGCCGCACTAAAGTTGTCGCTGGAGGAATAAAAAAGTTTGAACAAGAAGACCTGATCCTCAAGGAGGAGACCATCATCACCCTTTCTCAGGGTGGCTACATCAAGCGCGTTGCTCCAAACAGCTTCAAATCTCAACACCGAGGTGGCAAGGGCCTGATTGGTTCAAATGTTGAGGATGAAGATTTTCTTCGCCAAATCATCTACACCGACACTCACAACAACATCCTCTTCTTCACCAACCGAGGGCGAGTGTTTCAAACTAAGGTTTACGAAATACCATTGTTTAGCCGTACTGCAAAAGGCAAGCCTGTTCACAACTTCCTAGAAATCCCCACCGACGAAAGGGTTGAGGCAATTGTCACTTATCCAAACCTATCAAAAGATAACGGCAGCTTCTTGGTTATGGCCACTCGTCATGGGGTAATTAAAAAGACCGCAGTTCACGACTTCCAAAACATCCGTCGCAGTGGGATTATCGCCATCAACCTTAGAAAAGATGACTCTTTGCTATGGGTTGGTTTAACCGAGGGAAAAGATGAGATTATTTTAACCACTTTCAAGGGACAAGCAATTCGGTTTAAAGAAAGCCAAGTGCGCGCCATGGGCCGAACCGCCAGTGGAGTAAAGGGGATCAAGTTAAGAAAAGAAGACCTCGTTAGCTCTATGAGCATTATTAAAGCCGCCAACAAAGATGCTCGCCTATTGGTGGTTATGAGTAATGGTTACGGCAAGCAAACCCCAATTGGTCAATACAAAGTCCAGTCTCGAGGTGGCAGCGGAATTAAGACCGCCAACATCACCAAGAAGACCGGTGAACTCATGGCAGCTAGGATAGTTGAAGAAGAGAAGGAGATTCTCGCTCTCTCAGCCAAGGGGCAGGTAATTCGAACTGAAATCAAGAGCGTTAGGAAGGCTGGCCGCGCCACACAAGGAGTTCGGGTGATGAACCTCAAGTCCAACGATCGACTCATTGGCATCATCTGTTTCTAGTCATTCACACAAAAAATAGCTCATACCCCCGTAGGAGCTATTTTTTGTGCTAAAATTCCAATATATAGCTATGCAACTTACTCGCACCCAGATCGGTATTCTTATAGGCATCCTCGTCATTATCCTTATTGGCGTTTTAATGTTTATGGGGATTCTTCCCGGCCTTAGATCAAACGAACCCCAAGGGCTAGTTGGCCAGCTTACAGTTTGGGGCTTAGATGATGAAAGGTTTTTTAATGAAACCTTTATTGCTCCATACAATTCTCTAAACCCGAACGTTGATATCGAATACCGCCAACTATCCGCCAAAAATTATGAATCTCAAATCATTAACGCCCTTGCCGCCGGACAAGGCCCAGACGTTGTGATGATTGATAACAATTGGGCAAGAAAGCACTCTGACAAACTCGCCTACATTGATGAAGTTGATTATCCTCGATCTAGCTTCGTTAACGACTTTGTCGATGTTGCCGCCGACGACTTTTATATCGATGGCAAGACTTACGCCCTCCCCCTCTATGTCGACACCCTCTCCCTTTTCTACAACAAAGATATTTTTAATGATGCCGGAGTTGTTAACTCACCAGAAACTTGGACCAAGTTTAACGAGTTAGTTCGAATCTTAACCAAAATAAATCCAGCCGGAAACATCATCCTTTCTGCAACCGCCCTTGGAGGGAGCAATCAAAGCATCTCAAACGCCAGCGACATCCTAGCGGCCTTTATGCTTCAAGATGGCGTGCAAATGACTTCAGCCAACGGGGAGAACGTTACCTTTGCTCAATACGGCACCGATAGTTTTGAAAGATATCTTCGCTATTCCAACCCTGCCGACGATCTATATAGCTGGAACGAAGACATTGGCGATGCTACCAATAAATTTGCTTCCGAAGAGGTGGCTATGATTATCGACTATTCCCAAAACGCCAAAAAGATCCAAGAAAAAAATCCTTTCCTAAATTTTAGCATCGCCTCCCTTCCCCAAAAACCAGTCGCTAAAGCAATCAACTACGCCGACTATTTTGGCCTAGCCGTTACCGCCACCAGCGACAGTCAAGGCCTAGCTTGGAACTTTATTGGATCAACCCTTCTAAATTCTCAAGTAATGAATAATTACTCCAACGGCACCGGCCGACCACCAGCGTTAAGGGAGCTTCTGGCCAAAATGAGTGCCAATAGCGAAAAAAACTTTTTGGTTCGCCAAAGCCTTACTGCAAAATCGTGGCTTCAACCCGACAATCAAACTGTGGCTGACGCACTCTCAAAAGCAATTCTCCAAGTGCTAAATAGCCAAGCAGACCCATCCTCCGCCCTTCAAGAAGCCCAATCCACCATTAACGATAAACTGCGCTAAGATAAATCCATGAGAAAAGCCACTCTTTTTGCTCTAACTCTAGTAATTGCGCTAAGCCCCATACTTACCACCACCGCTCACGCCGAAGACACTACCGGCATATTTGCCGTAAAATGCTATCCATGGCTCCCCCCCAACGCAACTGGTAGTTGTGGATTTGATGAACTATTTGGCCTTAGTAGAAGCATTATCCGCTGGCTAATTGGCATTGCCCTCACCTTAATAAGTCTATTTGTGTTAATCGGTGGCTACAATATCCTTACCGCCGCCGGCAACGCAGCTCAGGTTTCAAAGGGAATAGCTATAATCAGAGGGGCAATCATTGGGCTAGTGATAGTTTTCTTGTCTTACTTAATCGTCTACACTGTATTTAGGGTACTCGGCATTAATCCCGGCAATTATTTCCAGTCTGGAGACATCAACTCACCGCTTCCTACTGCCAGCACCAACACCATGCCGATTAATCCAGTTGATAGTCCAGTAGGTGAATCAAATTGGCCAAGATATTAAAACACTATGCTAAAAAACTTTTTCCAAAACCTAATCATCAAAACCGCCCACGCCGAGGTTACATTAGACGACCCTCTTAAGGGGCAAACTTTTGAAAAGCTCTTAGCAAAGTTCATCTCCGAGTTTATTAAGTTCGGCAGCATCATCGTGGTTATCATGATAATCATTGGTGCCTTTCAAATGCTTTTCGCTCAGGGCAAGCCGGAAGATTTTAAAAAAGGTATCAAGACCATCACCTACGCAATTATCGGTTTTGCTATAATTTTAATGGCTAGCGGCAT
>PFBB01000009.1:4787-5058 GCA_002773475.1 Candidatus Harrisonbacteria bacterium CG10_big_fil_rev_8_21_14_0_10_44_23 | reverse complement strand
AAAAACCAACTGCTACAAAGAGCGGAGCTCGTCTACGGCGGTCTTATAGGACTAGGGTTGAAGATAAGAGCGCTTGAAGACGAAGAGCTTAAAAATTTATATTACCGGTTGTACAACCCTGAAAAATAAAGTTATAAAGCAAAAAACACAAGGTAGAATATCTAATTCCTAATTACTGATTTCTAATGAAATGTTAAATGTCAAATTTAAAAAAGTTAAAACGTTGGACATTGAGGCATTAGAAATTTTATTAGAAATTAGATATTAGAAA
>PFBB01000009.1:0-4761 GCA_002773475.1 Candidatus Harrisonbacteria bacterium CG10_big_fil_rev_8_21_14_0_10_44_23 | reverse complement strand
CTCGCTCCTGGGGCTTTTAACATTGCTTCTTCCCACATCCAAGTAGGGGATAAGTTCGCCCGGACAATTTTCCTCGCGACTTATCCCCGATACTTGCAAACAAACTGGTTCTCTCCTGTCATTAATCTGGACAGGGTCTTTGATATTTCAATATTCGTCTTGCCCAAAAACACCGTGACGGTTTTGAAGCAATTAAGGGACCAGCTTACCCGCCTTGAGGCCCAAACAATGGAAGAATCAGCCAAGGGAAAAGTACGAGACCCAATACTGGAGACGGCGATAAACGATATAGAGAACCTGCGAGACCGACTCCAGCAAGGAACGGATAAATTTTTCGAACTGGGCGTCTACATAACAATTTATGAGAACAGCTTAAAAGAGCTTGATGAAACGGAAAGCAAACTGAGAAATATGTTGGAATATCAGCTGGTTTTTCCAAAAGTGGCGACATTTAGAATGCTGGAAGGTTTTACCTCTACTATGCCCATCAATGACGACCGCCTCAACGTTCACACTTCGCTTAATACCGAACCGTTATCTTCCATATTTCCTTTCGTATCGTTCGACCTGACTTCCAACGACGGTATACTCTACGGCATCAATACGCACAACAACTCGCTGGTTCTGTTCGACAGATTTCAATTAGAAAATTACAACGCAGTCGTGTTCGGAAAAAGCGGCGGTGGAAAGTCGGTCCAATCATCAGAAACTGTCCTGACTAAAAGTGGAACAAAGATAAAACTCACTGAAATTGGATCGCTCGTTGACAGCCTTATAGATAAGCAGGGGGCGGAGAAAATTGACACTGAATTGGAGGGAGTTGTTAACCCTGGAATTCAAGTCTGGTCATTCAACGGTAAACTAATTGGTTCCTGGAGTAAGGTGACGGTGGCGGCAAGAAAAAAGGCGCCGGGAGTATTTTACAAATTCACTACCAAGTCAGGACGTGAAATTACTACGACTGGGGATCATAATATGGTTGTGATAAAAAATGGCGTAGTCACCGACAGTAAAAGCTCTAATATAAAAAAGGGGGAATATGTTCCTATTCCGCGCTTACTTTGTCCTAATCCGGAACCAATTCGAGAGATTAATCTTATTGAATTACTCTCGGACTTCCCTAAAAAACATATCACAGACGACCAGAAAATATTTGTATCCAGATCCAGAAAAAATTCTCTGCCATGCATGCTGCCCATAAGCAAGTCCCTATTAAAAATCACCGGCTACATAACTTCAGAAGGGTGGGTTGGGAAAAGTACAATTATGATTTCAAACGAAGATCCCGAAGTAATCAATGACATTAAAACGGCTTTGGCAAATATACAATTAACTTTTTCACAGACAAATCGAGCAATTACCATAAACAGTCTCCTTTTCACGGAAATTATAAGCCGTCTGGGTGGGGGCGGAAAATCTGCGGCAAAAAGAGTTGCGCCTTTTATATTTAACTCGCCGAAAGAACTGATTGCTGCCTATATTCAAGCATACTTTGAAGGAGACGGCACAGTTTCTCACAACTGCATTTATGCCGTATCAAAGTCAAAAAAACTAGTGGCGGACTTTTCTTATCTCTTATATTATTTCGGAATTACTGCTCGCATTAAGTCAACTAAGAAGAAATCTCCCGATTGGAGCCACAAAAAAACCTATTGGAAATTAATTATTTCCGGCCAGGACAACTTAAGAAAGTTTGAAAAAGAAATAAATTTCGTGTCCAAAAGAAAGAGGGAGCTACTTGCCGGTTTAACCGACAAACACGGAAACACCAATACTGATATCGTCCCGGAACTTGCGTCTACTTTTCAGAAAATTTACGACCTGGCGCCTTCATTGTTTTACGACTTTCAGGATATTTCACCTCTTAAGCGGGGAGCATACGCCCCATCGCCAGAAAAATTGAGAGAATTTATCGCCGCCACTCGGTTAAGAATTAAGGGGTTCAGAAATATGGAGCCGAAATTTGAAGCGCTGAAGCTGCCTTTGCTGGAGAGTATTGTTGAAGCGGGAAAAAAAGATAAAGAACTCAATCGCCGGCTGTGGCAAGTTCTCGGGTCAAGCTGGGCTGTAATGAAAAACGGGGCTGTTTCTCCAAAAACAGAGAATGTCTTAAAAGTGCTACGGGTGGTTACTGACAAAGATGCTTACTCTTTGGGCGAAATTAAACAAGCGCTATATACAGGTTTCCACACTATGGGGCTACCAGTAAAGCACTTTGACTCTTCACTTCAAGATGCTCTTGTACACCGCCCGAACGGGAATACGTCATACGAAATGATCTGGCATTCGAGTCGGTATGTTTTAGAAAAGTATCAGGAAAGGATTGCGTCGTTGGAAAAAGTGGGGCGGCTGCTGGCTAAATTAGAAATCTTCGCCAACAGCGATCTTTTCTGGGACCCGATTGAAAAAATTGAAAAGATAAAAAATAAAAAAGATAAATACGTCTACGACCTGACGGTTGATAACGAGGTATTTCTAGCGGGAAACGGCGGAATGTTTGTCCATAATTCTTACACGGTAAAGTTGGAAATACTGCGCAGTTTGATATTCGGTACTCAAGTATTGATCATTGATCCGGAGGACGAATATAAGTACCTGGCCGAAACAGTCGGTGGCACCGCGGTAAAAATATCCGTCACTTCCGACCAGCACATAAATCCGCTTGATCTTCCCACTCCCAAGTCGGATGAATCGCCGGCCGACGTATTTAAGTCTCATATTTTGGACTTGACCGGTCTTTTGCGGCTGGTACTTGGCGAGCTCACACCGGAAGAAAGTGCAATCTTGGACGAAGCGCTGATTCAGACATACGCGATAAAGGACATCACGCCTGATTCTGATTTTTCAAACAAACCACCCCCTGTACTATCTGATCTTCAGAGTATAATGGAAGGACTGACCGGAGCCGAATCAATGGCTATACGGCTTAAGAAATACACCTCGGGAACTTTCGCCGGATTTTTGAATATGCCTACTAATGTTTCCTTGAATAACAACCTCGTTGTGTTCAGTATTAGGGACATGGAAGAGGAGTTAAGACCTATCGCAATGTATTCAATACTCAACCACATATGGACGTCGGTAAGAAGAGAACAGAAGAAGCGCCTTCTCATAGTTGACGAGGCATGGTGGCTCATGAAATATGAGATCGGCGCGGACTTTTTGTCCAACATCGCAAAACGAGCCAGGAAATATTATCTTGGTCTGACCACCATATCACAGGATATAAACGACATGCTTTCCACCGACAAGGGCAAAAGCATCGTGACTAACTCATCTATACAGGTACTGATGAAGCAGTCGCCGGCGGCAATAGACATAGTTCAAAAAACATTCAATCTCACCGATGCCGAGAAGTACTACCTCTTGGAAGCAAGGGTTGGTTTCGGACTATTCTTCGTCGGTCAAAATCATGTCGGCATAAGAGTTGTAGCGTCTTACGCCGAAGACCAAATAATAACCTCCGACCCAAAGCAAATACTTGAGATAGAGAAAGCAAAGGAAGAGTGGGCCAAGCTAAGAAGCTAGACCGCTGATAAGTTCTCGGAGTGTGGGCATCCCCACTCCTGGGGAACTCTGTCGCTGATAGGTACGCTGATAAAACGCTGAAAATTCATCAGCGATAAATCAGCGTAGTCCCTAGGCCTAAGAGCCGGGATCCCGGCCGTGTCAGACACGGCTTAGGGATAATCAGCGTCAATTCAGCGGTATATTGTAAATAATGGCACAACTTGCAGAAAACCAAAACACTTACGAAAACCAAGGTATCGCCGAAGAACTTGCCGAAGAAGAGCAATATGCTGCTGAACTTGCCGCGGAGCAAGAGCTTTATAATATCCAACGACAAATCCAGCAACTAGACGCGAAAGGGCAGTCGTTTGGCCGCCCTTCTCTTTTGAAGTACGGGCTATTGTTGGTTTTGGCAATTTTAACGGATACCATAATTATCGGGTCCTATTTATTATTCGGCGCAGGTATTTTTATAAGCACTCTCCTTGCTTCACCGTTTATAATTTCCATCATACTTGTTTCGTGGTTTACAGACACTAAATTAAAGAGTGCTCAAGCTCACCCGGAAGAAGTAGGAAAAGCGGTCATTTTAGCCCAGCAACGCATTGCTACAGCGACAAGAATGGGATTAAGGACGGCAAAAGCTCTCCGCAAAGTTCCAGGCATGAAAGGCGTAGCAAGAGCAATCCCTAGAGGGTTGGTAAAAGTGAGAAGAGTGGCAAGGAGGAGCCCTGTCGGAAGAATATTGGTCGGAAGCGGAGCTAACTCGGTTCCAATCATAAATCTTATTCCGTGGCAGATTGTTTCGGTTTTTATGGCTTATTCAGCGGAAAAAAAGACGCTAGAAGAAGCCCGCCAGGCAACCAATGAAGCCATTGAACAGCTGCAAGCGCAAGTAGTCGCAATATAAATGGAGAGAAAATTTTTACTAACTTCAATCTTTGTCACTCTCGGCGCGATTGCCTTTTTGTCGGGGTATCTTTTGATGCCGCAAACCCGCCAAAATTTCGCGAATCAAAACTTAGACGGGCAAGCAGGATTTCTGACAGACAGATTTAGCAACAAGGTTGAGGTTGGCTCCTCCGAAGATAAAATTCCAAATACTCTGCCCTTGAGCAGTCGGAAGTTCACTACTTTCATCCAACCGTTTTCCGATTCCAAAAAAATCGTGGCGATAACAAATACCGGCGACATTATTGAGATAGACACAACCAACTTAACGGAAAAAATTCTCTACAATAGTCAGGCCGG
>PFBB01000004.1 GCA_002773475.1 Candidatus Harrisonbacteria bacterium CG10_big_fil_rev_8_21_14_0_10_44_23 | reverse complement strand
TTTTAGTGACTATGTGCTTTCACGAAGAAGAGTTAAGAAACGCCTTGTCTAAGACCTTTCGAAAAATTCGCCAGGTCTACAAAGAAAACAAACGCCAAATCGAACCAACCGTTTTGGTAGAACAATTCATGGAGGGAAGTATGTATTCGATCGATGGCTACGTTGGCTCTCGAGGATCAACCTACTGGTGCCCAATGGTGCACGTTAAAACCGGACGTGATATTGGTTTTGAAGACTTTTTTGGCTACCAACAGATCACACCAACCACACTTAAAAAAGATTCTATCAACCAAGCTGAGACAGTAGCTAAAAAAGCTGTCCGCGCTCTAGGGCTGCGCTCAACCGCTGTCCACATCGAACTTATGCGCACCGAGGAAGGCTGGAAAGTTATTGAAATTGGACCTCGTATCGGCGGATTTAGAAATAAGATGTATAAACAGTCTTACGGATTTGATCACGGCTTAAATGATATATTAATCCGCATTCCAGAGCCCCCAAAAATTCGAAAAAGCATTAAAGGATATTCCGCCACCCTAAAGCTCTTTGCCAAAAAAGAAGGGATCCTAAAAAAGCTAAAAGGCATCCGACGAATAAAGAAGCTCAACTCCGTTGTTAAAGTCAGCGTAAAGAAAAAAATTGGTGATAAGTGCAAATTTGCCAAACATGGAGGGAAGAGCGTGATGAATATTTATCTGTTTAACAAAAATCGTTCTGATCTTCTGGCTGACATTCGTCGCATCGAACAAACCGTCATTATCAAGACCTAGGTCAATTTAGTTGTTAATTAGCTAGAAATTTGCTAACCTATTGTTATGGGTGCTTGATTTTTCAGGCACTTAATTATTTCAAGGTCGATTCTGTTATCAGTTCACTAAGTTATTTTATTTATGGACGAGAACACCCAGAACGACCAGGTAATGGACCCAGCCGCTACTCCAGCCGAGCCAGCCGCTGCTCCAGTTGAACCAGCCGCTGCTCCAATGGAACCAGCCGCTGCTCCTGAAGCTCCAGCCGAAGCCCCAGCAGAAGGTGGCGAAACGCCAGCCCCTGAGGCCCCAGCCGAAGCTCCAGCAGAAGAAACTCCTGGTATGTAACTAAAAACCCGCCTCTCGGCGGGTTTTTTTTGCCCATTAATTCCAATCCGCGCTACTTCTGCGCCTCCCGAGCTGCCGCTCTCGTCGCCTTTTCTATCGCTTTTAATAATTTGGCGTCCTCCTCCACTTTGTCCGTAGCTTTTTCCATTCCAACTGCAATCTTTTCTCCTTCAAAGCTATAAGTTGCTCCTGACTTTTCTACGGTTCCATATTTTATCCCTGTTTGTAAAACATCGCCCGCATAAGATATTCCCTTCCCATACATTACGTTAAATTCTGCCACCTTAAATGGGGGGGCTACTTTATTTTTAACTACTTTTACCTTCACTCTGCCGCCAACCACTTCTTCGGCTTTTTTAATTTGAGCAATTCTTCGAATGTCTAACCTAACCGAAGAAGAAAACTTTAACGCCTTTCCTCCGGGGGTTGTCTCTGGATTACCAAACATCACTCCCAACTTCATTCGTATTTGATTAATAAATATAATGAGCACATCGTGCCTAGCCGCAATGGCTGTGAGCTTTCTTAGAGCTTGACTCATCATTCTTGCTTGAAGACCCATAAACTGAGTACCCATTTCGCCCTCTATTTCTGCTCTTGGGGTTAGTGCCGCGACAGAGTCAACAACTGCAACCGAGATCATCCCAGATCTAACCAAACTATCAACAATATTTAATGCCTCTTCCCCGTTGTCTGGTTGAGAAATTAAAAGCTCATCTAACTTTACTCCGAGTCGTTTTGCGTATTCTGGGTCGAGAGCATGCTCTGCATCGATAAAAGCACAGTGTTTACCTTTCTTTTGTGCTTGGGCAATAACATTTAACGCTAGAGTCGTCTTTCCGCTCGCCTCTGGTCCATATATTTCCACAATTCGCCCCTTTGGTAATCCACCAACACCCAAAGCAAGGTCTAACGAAAACGAACCGGTTGAAATTACATCAACATCCACTCTTTGCGCCTGCCCTAGGGTCATTAGCGCCCCTTCACCAAATTTTCCCTGTAGTTCTGCAACTAAGTTCTGGATCTGGTTTTCTTCTTTTTTTGCCTTTGGAGCTTCTTTTGCTTCTACTGGGTCTATCTTTGTTTTTGCCTTTGCTTTTTTTGCCATATTTTTATTTCTTAAATCTTATTACTTAAACCCGCCTTCTTAGTTTACCGCACCTTCGCCCGCTTCTAAAAGATCCGCCGCTGAGGTCGAAGCCGCCTCGCCGTTGGCATCAAATAAAATTTCTTTTTCATAAAACACCCGCCTAGAAATCGAAATGTCTTTTCCTAAAAATCTTTTCACCTGGAAATTGATAGTATTTAACTCTGGTTGTAGGTTGTATATGTAAGAGAATCCTCCGTCGCTTCCCACCGCCAACTCTTCGCCATCAACAAAAACAGCATCTCCCGGCTCTACCTTACCCTCTAGCTCAATAGTCGGAGTATTTACCACGTATGGATCCTCTTGGGTTGGGGGAGTGCTCAGTTGTAAATATGGAGTCCCCGATACTCGGCTAAAGAAAATCACATAAGCCAAGATGGCTAAGATAATTATTGGGACAATAATCCATCGATATCTAAACTTTTTAATCGCAAATCTATTTCCCGGCAATCGGTCTAATGACCCCGACGCCCTCAAGGATTCTTTCCTATACATATTCAAGACCAAATCCTCATCAAGATCTAAGACCTCGGCCAACTTTACAATATAGCCCCTTACATAAGGTCGGGGAGGCAGGTCCTCGTACATGCCCTCTAATATACCCCTTAGGTAGTCTCGTGGGATGTCGGTGACTTGGCCTAGTCGATCGATCGTAAAGCGTTTCTCTTCTATTTTGCTATTTAATAGCTCTTGTAGGGTTGAGTATTGATTTTCCATTGCCCTTATCATAGGGCAGAAAATCCTCCAGAGCAAGAACTTGACCTATTCTGAAATTATTCTGATATCTTCCTCAAATTGAGCCGCTCTGTTGACCACTCTTTCCCCGTAGGTATATAGATGTCTCTGCCAATTTCCTCCGGCATAGTATCTAGCTGCCGCACATCGTTCTTGATCAACTCCAGTAAACTGCGAACAGGCACTTAATGCGTCTGCAATATAAAGTCCAGTTGCCACAAAGGCGTCTCCGTTGTTCCAAGGATTTGGAGGGGTATGACCAGTCAAAGCAGCAATTCTATTTCTATACATCATCCAAGTAGTTGGGATAAATTGGCTTGGGCCCATGGCTCCGCCATAAGCACCGTCCTGGCTAATCGCGCAAGAAACTTTAGTAGTTTCTGGGTCTAATCCCAACTCTGCAGTAATTTGTAAGAATGGGGTAATGTCGTCCCGCCTTGAGCTTGGTGGACCAGGAGCCATTGCGCTGTGATAAGTGCAACTCCCAACATATTGACCCAAAGCCGACTCCTTATCTAGGATCGCCAAAAGGAAGGCCGCCCTCGTGCCAGTTAACCCTTCTGAATATTTTGCAAAATCGTACGCCTGTTCAAAAGTCATTTGCCCGCCACCCAATAAAGTAAAGATTCTTTGCCTTATGTCTGCAGCCTTCTTTTGAGTTTCAACTAAATATTCTTGATATTTTTTCTCCTCCCCTTTGGTCTTCGCTAGTAAGCTGTCTTTTTGCTGTTTAGTTGATAGCACCACCTCTTTTGTTTCTTTTTGAAACTCAGCCAAAGCTAGTGCGTCCGTCCTTTGGCTTGCTAGAAGATCTTTTTCTTCCAACAAGTCCTCCCTCAGGGTGGTCATCTCTCGAATTATCGTTCCCAAGCTACCTTGGATATCGAGAATATCATTAAAATCAGTAAAAAAGTCCGATAGGTCGTTGCTCTTTAACAAAATCGTCACAAGGTTCTCTTGCTCTTGAGCATACATATCTTGGAGGGCGCTAGTTAAAACAGTTCTCGTCTTCTCTAGTCGCGATTCAGTTGTGTGAATCTGACTTCGGGTATCCTCGATCTCATAACCCAGCTTTTCTAAAGTTAAGGTGATAGTTTTAATTTGCTTGTTTAAATAAGAGACTTTATCGTTGATCCTATCTATTTCAGACTGCAATGTCGCACCTTGTTGTTTATAAATCGCGATCGTATTTGAATATTCCGTCATTTGCCTTTCGAGGTCCTTAAGCTCAACCTCTAACGCCGCTCTCTCCTGAGCTGTAGAACTTTGGGCCGCATGAATTCCCGTTGCGTTTGGCGCAACCACAAATCCCAAAATAAAATAGGCCGCAACTGCGCCAGCAAAGATAGCCTTTAAGGGGGCACTAATCCGTATTCGGGGGACAGGCCGAGAAAGGTGAATCCGCGCCTCCTTAGAATTGTAAGGGTGCGCTTTACCACTTTTAATATCTAAACAAAGTTTTGGTTTTGGTCTCATTGTTGATTTACTCGCTCGCAGACGAAAACGACCGCTCTGCACAGCGTTAAGTTAATTATATCACAACAAAAAATCCGCCATCGGCGGATTTTATTGAATTCTTTTTCTATTTTATTCTGCGCTAGCCTCGGCTGGCTCCCCCTTCCCTTCTTTAGATTTTTCTTCTCCTTCTTTAGGCTCAGCGTCACCACCCTCTTTTTCAATATTTTCTAAGTCAACCTCCTGTCCCATTGCCTCATCTTCTTCCACTGACATTTTCTCAGTCACTGTGGCTACTGTCATCTCCGCATCATCCAAAACCTCCACCCCTTCTGGGATGTTTAAGTCCTTAACGTGGATGCTGCCGCCAATCTCAGTAATTTTCGTTAGATCGACTACGATTTCTGAAGGAATATTGGTTGGTAAGGTAGAAATTGAAAGCTCGCTGGCATTCTTAAGCAAAATTCCATCTAAGTCGTTCACTGCTGAGGACTCACCCTCGAAGCTCAGTGGAACATCGATCTCCATTTTCTCATCTAATCTAGGTTGGTAAAAATCGATTGAAACAATCTCATCGGATATTGGGTGCCACTGCGCGTTCTTTACTAAAACTGGGTGCACATCTGACCCAACTTGAAGATTGATCATGCTGTTCTCTCCTGCTTTTCTAAACAAAGGAAGAAATTCCTCTTTTTTTATCGCTAGGTGGATATTTTCTACACCTCGTCCGTATAGTTCAGCTGGAACCAAGCCCTCATTTCTTAGAGTACTCAATTTTTTCCCGGCCAAATCTCTTTTCGCTGCTTTTAGTTCTAGTGCCATATTTATCTAAATCAAAATTAAAGTGCTAATAATCTACCAAGAATTAGGGTTTCTGGCAAGAGCCGCCTCAGCTAATGTGTTTTTTTACCAAATCCCAAACCCTCTCATGGATATCTTCAATACTCATCAGTTCACCCTCGTCAGTGCAGTCCACTAGCACAAACTCGGTTGGAAACAGCCCAACCATCTCTCTATACACTTGAGCCGTTTTCTTCAAATGGTCTATATTCTCCTCGTGCAAATCCCTCTTTTTTCCTTTGGTGTAATCTCGCTTATCTTTTTTATCCACCAACTTCTGCCCAACTTCTGGCGGAACAAACAAAACAATATTTAAATCTGGCCTCGGTATACCCAATAAACCAAACTCTAGGTCGTACAACCATTTAAAATACTCTTGCCTCAAAAAAGAGTCGTCGAACTTTGCCCCTTGATGACCCATGTTTGACCCAACGTACCGGTTAGATAAAGCGATCCCGCCGCTATCTAAAACTTTTTTAATCTCCTCTCCCGCCTCAAATCTATCTAAGGCATAAAAGATTGAGGCCTTGTGCGGACCAACCTCTTCTAACCCGCCGTATTCACCCCTTAAATAACGCTCCACAAAATGCGCCGATTTATTTCCATATTGAGGAAAGTCAAAAATACTTACATCTCTAGACTCATCTCTTAGTCTCTTCAGTAATATATCTGCCTGAGTTTTCTTTCCGCTCCCATCCGTTCCCTCTATCACAATAAATTTTCCTTTTTTCATATTTGCTTCTTTACTTCTCCTCTTCCTCCTTCCTTCTTACTATTAACTTTATAAACTTTTAACTTCTTGTTCTCGCCACCAACTACTCACTACCCCCATCCCCGTCTTCCTGCTCACTACCCACCTCGACTCGCTGAGTTGCGTCGAGTCTTTGGCGAAGCGGGCAAGCTACTCACTACTCCCTGTCCCTGTCTTCCTACTCACTACAAACTACTCACTGCCCTTCTCAACTATATCGTGCTCCCCTCGCCGCACATCAAATCGATGCGCATCTTCATCTAAGTGCAATTTGAGCCCGGAACTACCAAATTTTTCTTCGAGGACCTTTGCCATTTGTTGTGCCCGCTCTCTTAAAGTTGGGTGGACAAATCTTGTCGCTCGCAATTCTACTAAATAGACTATCTGCGGTAGCCCGCCAGAAACTCGGCAAGAAGTTAAATAACCCATTGGCAAATAATACTGTTTTTCTTCCTTGCTCAGGCCCAGATCGTTTATCTTCTTTAGCTGCGCTTCAATCAACTCTACTGCCTCTTTTCTTAAATCGTCTGGAAGCTCCGCTAAATACCAAGGATGAAAACCAATTTCTTCCGTTAGTAGCGGCATTCTTTGCATCACCGCCCGATGTCTTTGGATATCTCTAAATGAGCCGAAGTCTAAAGTGAAAGAAAACTGTAAATGCCCCAGCTCATCCAAAAATCTTGGCAACTCGGTTTTCTCTGGTCGTTTTTCTAAAATCTCTCGATATTTTTCTAGATCCCCCCCGTCGATCTCATTTTTTTCCAATGCAAAATCTGGGGTCTTTGAGTTGTGATAATAGTTTTCCGTCTTCTGCCAGGCCTCGTTATAATTTTCCGTTGTCTCAAATCGCTCGTGTGAAAAAGAGCTCTCAAATGCCTCTCGCAAAACCTCCTCCATAGCCTGAGCTAATTCTCTCACCTCCAAAAGGGGGCTGTGTCGTAAGATCATTATGTGATCCGCTGCTTGGCGCAAATTAGTATGCCACGCTAAGTTCGTGCTTGCTCCAGCGGGTAAAAATGATCGAGTGATATCAAATGCTCTAGCATTAATAGCCTTTTCCCACATTGCCTCTTTTTCTCCTTCCTGTATTGGAAAACGCTTCTTCAGGCTTTCTCGCACCGGATCCTGTGCCTTCAAATAAAAAGCTCGCCAAGTTTCTTGAATCTCTTCTCCCTCCTTTGAGTCTGCTAGATTTATGAATGCCTGTTTAGAAAAATCTACGTAGCGCGTGGAGCTTTCTTGTCCAGAATATAGTTGCCAGTCTTGAATTGCTTTTGCCACCAACATGGAGACCCCTTCAATAAATATAGTCGTGCTTCCGCAGTCGCCAATAGACTTGTGGCCATAGCCAACATAAAAACTCGCCATAAATTTTTCTGCCCCTCGTTCTTCAAGTTTCTTTAAGTGTTCTAAAAAACCTCCAGTTGAGCGACTGTGTAGGGCTTGGAGCATCGCTTCAGCCTCGGCGTTTATCTCCGCCCCATTATTTAATACAAAAACATCGGCCCCTAACCGAGTTTTTTTATGAACATGCTTTAAGTCTTTTATCGCCATTAAACAAGATTTAAAAGTTTTAATCTTTCTTCTACGATTTTTTGCATTTGCCCAATTGACTCACTCATCAAGCGATATGGGGCTACTTCATCTTTATCTTTTTTAAATGATTTTTCCAATCCGTCGCGCCACGCCCGTCTTAACTCAGTCGAAACATGAACTATTCTCACCCCGTGACTAATTGCCGCAATAAAGTCTGCATTTCTTATCCCGCTTCCGCCGTGGAGAACTAAAGGAGTATTTACCGCCCGTCTAATCTCTCGCACTCTCTCAATATGCAGGTTTGGATTGGGGGCATTTTTAAACATTCCGTGCACATTACCCACTGCTGGAGCCAACAAATCTACTCCAGTTTTTCTAACAAAGTTTTTTGCGTCTTCCGCTTTGGTGATTGTGCTCACATCAATCTCCGCACCTTTAGGAATTTCATCAAAAACGGCTGACGCACTTCCTATATATCCCAATTCTCCCTCAATCAAGATTTTGCTATCTCGCAACTTTGCAAAACGAACCACCTCTTGAGTTGCTGCAATATTTTCTTTAAGTGGTAGCCGCCCCGCATCAAACAAGATTGCGTCAAATCCCGCCGCCACCGCCTCCTTCACACGTGCCAATGAGTGGGTGTGGTCAGCGTTGATAAAAATTGGGTAGTCAAAATCGGTTCTCAGTTTGTGCACCGTAGTTGAAACAATTGCCGTTCCTAAAATATCTCTCTCACCCTCCGAAACTCCAATAATGATTGGGATTTTCCAACCGGCGTAGTCACTTAGTTTTTTTGCTGCATCAAAAACTGCTTTCAAGGTGTAATTATCTGAAACGTTAAAATGGCCAATCGCTCTTTTTTTCTTTTCAGCCTCTTTTAAGCAATCTTTTAAGCTCTTCATCTCACCTATTTTAGCACACCTCTTTATCCCTGGGATAACCTAGGGATTTGACAAAAAGCTTGAATATTATAGTATTTCAAAACTGCTCAATTCCGAGCGTGGGGAGGATTTATGAACACTCAGTCGATTTTCGCCCTCAGTGCATGGGTGCTATGCGCCCTGGTCTTTCTCCTCTTTAGGGAGAGTGTCAAATACTTTAGCGGCACATCCGTCTCCAATCCATTTTTGCGAGTGGGTGCTGGGCTTCTGTTCGTCTTCATCCTTTGTGTCGTGATTTGGTTGCTTGGGCTCGTTTCTCAATTCTTGCTCCACCCGATCACCAACCTGTTTCCATAATCCGTCAACTGCCGGTAGGGCAGGCACAACCCTTAGCCTCTGCCCCCCTGAAAGGCGTAGCCCGCACCCTGCGGCCCACGCCTTTTCTATTCATGATTCATAATTCGTGCTTCTTGATTCATTTTCTATTTCCTGCTATTATTTTCTCGCTCTGGTAGCTCGGTCGCCCGCATGCTCGCGGCCCAGATACCAATTAAAATTAACCAAAGAGCGTGTTTTTTATTGCTTGGTAAATCGAGCAACACCCTGAGTTTATCGAAGGGTACTTACTAAAACTATGCAAAAAAAACCTTCTGCTATCACCAGATTAATCAAACAAGAGGCAGACGTAATTAAAGAAATTAAAGAAGGAGACTTCATTGAAGCCGCCTTAATTGAAAGAGGAAAGAGAGTCGCTTATTTCGACCTAGGTAAATTTGGCACTGGCCGAGTTTACGGAATTGAATTCTCAAATGCCTCCGACTTAATCAAAAACCTAAAGGAAGGCGAAAGCATTAAAGCTAAGATCTTAGAAGATGAAGATCAAGATGGTTTTGTTGATCTTTCCCTAGCCGAAGCCGGCAAGCAACAGCTTTGGGAGGAGGTTAACGAAGTTAAAGACAGGGACGAAGCAATCACTGTCACTATCGAAGGTGCTAACGCCGGTGGTTTAATGACCGACATCGCTGGAGTCAAAGCCTTCTTGCCCGCCAGCCAACTTTCTAACGAAAACTATCCTCGCGTAGAAGATGGTGACAAACAAAAGATCTTAGAAGAATTAAAGAAATTAGTTGGCCAAAAGCTCAAGGTAAAAATTATTGCCTCCAACCCTGCCGCCAATAAACTAATTGTTTCCGAGAAAGAAGTAACTGGAGAAAGTGTTAAAAAACTCCTCGACGCCTACAACGTGGGGGATGTAATTGATGGAATTATCTCTGGAGTAGCTGACTTCGGTGCCTTCATTCGCTTTGCTGACCAACCCGCAGTTGAAGGGCTAATCCACATCTCCGAGATTGACCACCGCTTAATCGACGACCCCAAAGAAGTGCTCAAAGTTAACGACAGCGTAAAAGCCAAGATTGTTGAGATCAAGGATGGTAAAGTATCCTTGTCCCTTAAAGCGCTTAAAGATAATCCTTGGGATAAAGTTAAAGACAAATACAAAGAAGGCCAAAGCATTTCGGGAGCAATATCTCGCTTTAATCCTTTCGGCGCGTTTGTTGCCATCGACGAAGATATTCAGGGCTTAATCCACGTATCTGAGTTTGGTTCTGTAGAAATCATGAAAGACGTGCTCGAATTAGAGCAAAAATATGAGTTTCGCATCGACCTTATCAACCCAGAAGAAAAGCGCATCATTCTAAAACTTACCGACGAGTTTAAGGCTAAGCACCCTGAGATCAAGGACAATAGCCAACCCGCCGAAGAAGAAAAAGTCGCAAAAGCCGAAGAGGCTGACTCTGGACAATAATAAAAATATATGTTATAGATGAGTAGATGTTAACTACTCACTACTAACTACCAACTAATATGTTGACCTCTAACAAAAAGAAGCGAGCCATTAAAGAATTCAGTATTGGTGACAAAGACACTGGGTCGGTTCCGGTCCAAGTTGCCCTTCTAACCAAGCGAATCGATGAGCTCACCAGCCACCTTAAGAAAAATCCGAAGGATAACCACTCCCGACGAGGACTCTTGATGATGGTTGGACGACGTCGTCGCCTTCTCAGCTACTTCGAGAAGCACGACGAAAAAGGCTACAAGAAGCTCGTAAAAAAACTCAATCTCAAGAAATAGGGTAATCACACTTTAAGCGCTCGCCTCTGGCGAGCGCTTAAAGTGTGATCCGGTAATTTTTTTCCATATTTTTCTCCCCGCCCAGCAAAATATTCTTAATTCTGTATTTATAATTTATAATCCATTTTCAATATGTTTCATCACAAAGACCAAAGAATCGGAATTTTCATCGATATTCAAAATCTTTATCATTCCGCAAAGAATCTCTACGACTCCCGCGTTAATTACAAACAGTTGATTGACCACATAGTCGGCGAACGAAAACTCATCCGTGCCCTAGCTTACGTTGTGCAAAGTGAGGCTGTTTTGGCTGCCGCCGAAGCTAGCCACGCAACAATCAGTGGCAAGAGCGAATCAAGCTTCTTTGAAGCCTTAGAAAAAACTGGCATTGATCTTCGAATCAAAGACCTACAGCTTTACCCCGGGGGCATGAAAAAAGCCGACTGGGATGTTGGTATGGCCATCGATGCCGTCCGCCTATCCGATTCTCTTGATGCAGTAATCTTAATCACCGGAGACGGAGACTTTATTCCTCTCGTCGATTACCTTCGTTGGGGAAAGGGTCTAGAAATTGAAGTAGTTGGCTTTGGCCAATCCACGAATGGAAAGCTAAAAGAAGCTGCTGACAAATTTACCCCCGTCGAAGATATACCAAAATCGTTAATCAAAATTAATCGCCGCCGTGGTTCTGGCAATCAATCCCGCCGAGGACCTCGTCGTCAACCAAGAAAAAATAATTAATATCTATGAAAAACAAGAAAGTATTTTCCCTGGATTACGCCGGTAAAGAATTAAGCTTTGAAGTTTCCGACTTAGCCCAACAAGCCAATGCGGCTGTGATTGGTCGCTATGGCGACAGCGCCATTTTGGCCACTGTGGTAATGGGCAAGGAAGATGTAAATCTCGATTATTTCCCTCTCCGAGTTGAATATGAAGAGAGATTTTATGCTATTGGAAAAATCCTCGGCTCCCGATTTATGCGCCGCGAAAGTCGCCCCTCAGAAGAGGCCGTCTTGGCTGGCCGAGTGGTGGACCGAGTCATTCGTCCTTTGTTTGATGAGCGCCTCCGTCGTGAAATTCAGGTTGTTATCACCGTACTCTCCTTAGACGAGGAACACGATCCCGACTTCCTTTCTCTTATCACCGCCTCTCTCGCCCTATCAATCTCCAGTGTTCCATGGGCAGGACCAGTTGCTGGTATAAAAATCGCCAACGGACAAGATCAAAGTCTAGTTAACCCCAACAACTCTCAACTTAAAGAAGGTTTTCGCTACTCCACCTTCGTTGCTGGAACTAAAGACCGCATCAATATGATTGAGTTAGAGGGAATTGAGGTCCAAGAAGACGAAGCTTTGGCCACTTTTGAAAAAGCCCAAGCTGAAATTTCTCAACTCATTGATTTTCAACTTAAGATTCAAAAAGAGATTGGCAAAGAGAAAGAAACCGTCGCTCTCAACGAGCTATCGGCAGAGCAAAAGCAATTTGTTCGCACCTACGCCGATGGAAAGATAGAAGGCGCAGTCTTCACTCAAGATAAAGCTGGTAGAGAAACCAATATCTCTGCTTTAAACAAAGGCTTGAAAGAAGAATTAGAAAAACAAGAAGTCGAAGAAGACGTCATCAAGCTTTCCATCAGCTATTTAGATGAAGTCATCAACGAATACATCCACGAGCAAGCCATCAAACACGATCGCCGCCCAGATGGCCGCGCCATTGATGCAGTGCGCCCACTTCAGTCCGAAGTTGGCCTACTAAAACGCGCCCACGGATCCGCACTTTTTGCTCGCGGTCTAACCCAAGCCCTATCTGTTGTCACCATTGCTCCTCCCGGATCCGAGCAGCTTGTTGAAACAATTGAGTTTTCCGGAAAGAAACGCTTCCTCTTGCACTACAACTTCCCGCCATACTCTGTTGGTGAAGTTGGATTTTTCCGCGGCCCCGGTCGTCGAGAGATTGGTCATGGTGCTTTAGCTCAAAAAGCTATCGTGCACATGCTTCCTGATGTTACCGAATTTCCCTACACCCTCCGCGCCGTTACCGAAATTCTGTCCTCAAACGGAAGCTCCTCTATGGCTACTGTTTGTGCCACCACTCTTTCCTTAATGGACGCCGGTGTGCCAATCAAAAAACCAGTTGCCGGTATTGCTATGGGCTTAATGAGTAACAAAGAAGGGGAGTATAAAGTCCTCACCGACCTTCAAGGCACCGAAGACCACTTTGGCGACACCGACCTAAAAGTTGCTGGTACTAAAGACGGCATCACCGCCATGCAAATGGACGTAAAGATTGAGGGATTAACTATCCCAATGCTTAAAGACGGTTTAGATCAAGCTAAAAAAGCTCGCTTAGAAATCCTTGATCATATAGCCACCACCTTGGCGGCTCCTCGCCCAGAGCTTTCTCCACTTGCTCCGCTAGTTTTGATTATCAAGATTGATCCATCCCAAATTGGTGAAGTTATCGGCCCGGGAGGAAAAGTTATCAACGGAATAATTGAAAAAACTGGCGCCGAGTCAATCGATATCGAAGAAGACGGCACCGTGTTTGTTGCCGGAAAGAATAAAGAAATTGCTGAAGCTGCCCTAGCTGAAGTGAAAAGCATCACTAAAGGATACGCAGTAGGGGAGATTGTTGAAGGCCCGATTGTTCGCATCTTAGAATTTGGCGCCATTGTTGATCTAGGCGGAGGCAAAGACGGCATGATTCACGTTTCCGAACTAAAAGATGGCTTTGTAAAGAAAGTTGAAGATGTTGTGAAGATGGGTGACGTAGTTAAAGCCAAAGTAGTCAAAGTAGACAACGGCAAAATTGGCCTCTCACTCAAGGCGATGGCTAAGGAGGGTAGCTAGTATGAAGTATGGGGGAAAAACCGCCCTTCCGGGCGGTTTTTTTTGACAATTTATGTCGCCCTTTGGTTGTCCTTTGGCAACCATTAACAAGTTGGTTGTCAAAGATTATCCTTTCTAAATGAAAACCCAGGTGGCCATCGCGACGCAGGATCAGAAGCGTCGCGTGGCCGAAGCCACCGGCATCTCCCTCGCCATGGAGAAAATCCAGGCATCGCTCACCGATCAGTATCTTCAGTACCTCGCCATCGAGGCGCAGAAGATGATGGCGGGCTCCCCCAACAACACCGTCGTCTACATCCCCGTAGGGGAGATGGGAGTGCCACTGGTCGGCACCATGTCGGCCACAGCCGGCAAGTAGCGCCCTCTCGCCCTCCCCGTTTAACCCCGTGGCACACCGCCACGGGGTCTTCTTTTTTGCTATACTAAGTAAGCTCTTGTTCTTTTCGCATTTTTAAAAATTTCGCATTTTTGCGATTACTCCCATGGAAACTAAAACACCCCCACCTCCAATTCCCGAAGTTGCTATCCGCACCCTAGAGTCTGACGCTAGGTCTATTGCGGCTGGAGAGGCAACCCCCGAGCCAGAAATTGCCACTCCGCCTCAGGTCCAAGATGTTAGTAGCCCAGAAAACCAAGCTCCTAAAATTAAAAAGAAGCCTAAAATTTGGCTTTGGATACTCATACCTCTTTTAATTATCCTCGCCTTTACTTTCGTCTATTTCTTTATCCTTCCCACCTTGTCGTCTTCTCAAGTTGAGATAATTTAAGCCTTAACCATCTTCTCTAATGCGATATTGAAAGGCTTCTGCCAGGTCGCCTTTTTTGATAACCTCTCTCCCCTCTAAATCCGCAATGGTGCGCGCCGTCTTTAGGGCTCTAAAATAGGCGCGTGTACTCATAGCATTTTCCTGAAAGGCCCTTTTAGCAAAATCATCTGCCTCTGGGCTTAGATTAACTATCCGCTCAATCCCTTTTGAGCTCAGCGCCGAATTAAGTCGCCCCTGTCTTTTCATCTGCCTGTCTCGCGCCGCTTCAATTTTGTCTCTCACTTGTGAACTGTCTAGAGTTTGCGCGTTCCTTTCTCTTTTTAATTCTTCCAATTTAATCCTCGGTACATGGATTTGGATATCAATACGGTCCAGGAGGGGGCCAGAAATCTTTTTCCTATATCGCAATACTTCATGCGCGCTGCACTTACAAGTTTTCTCTTCATCATTTAAATATCCACATGGACAAGGGTTCATCGCTGCCACCAAAACAAACTCCGCGGGAAACACCAAATTTCCTCGCACCCGACTTATCAGCGCTCTCCCTGATTCAAGCGGCTGGCGCAAAGACTCTAAAAGATCGCGACGAAACTCTGGCATCTCATCCAGAAACAAAACTCCTTTATGCGCCAGACTAATTTCTCCAGGGCGCGGAGTCTGCCCACCACCAACAATTGCGGGCACTGACGCGCTTTGATGAGGCGAACGAAACGGACGTTGTTTTACATAGGCTCCATTTAGCAAACCAGCAGAGCTATATATCTTCGTTAATTCGATAATCTCTTCCAACCGTAGCTTTGGCAAAACCGAAGCTAGCGCCTGCGCTAACATACTTTTCCCGGTTCCCGGAGGCCCGCTCATTAAAAGATTGTGCCCACCAGCGGCACAAATCATTAAAGCGCGCTTTCCCAGCTCTTGTCCCTTTATATCGGCAATATCCACCACAACCTCCTCGTCCACCGACTCTGGCTTAGTTGGTTTAAGGGGAGTGATTAACTTCCGGCCCTCAAGATGATCAATTATTTCCTGCAGGGTTGAAATAGGGAAAACCTGCACCTCTGGCACCAGTGCGGCTTCTTCCGCGCTGTCGGCAGAAATATATAGTTTCTTCTTCCTCAATGCCTTCGCCAAATGCGCGATACTTAGAGCTCCATTTATTCTTCTTAGCCCACCTCGCAGAGATAGCTCTCCCGCAAATAAGCAATCGTTTAGATTATCGGCTCGAACTTGTTGGTTGGCCATCAAATAACCCAATGCAATCGGCAGATCGTACTGCGTCCCAGATTTCTTTAAATCTCCAGGAGCTAGATTTACCACAATCTTTCTATTTTCCTGACTCGGGGCTCTTATTCCAACGTTTTTTATCGCTGAGTTCACTCGTTCTTTAGCTTCTGACAAGGCTTTGTCCGCCAAGCCAACAATAGAAAAGTTATGCAGACCAACCGACACATCGGTCTCCACCTCAACCGGTATTGCCTCCACTCCCTCAATCTCTGCTGAGTAAATTTTTGCAACTTGGCTCATTTTTTAAAAAAGAAAAGGGCTATTCGCCCTTCTCATTTAGTTCTTCGACTACCTCCTTACAATATCGCGCTGCCGGATTAACCTCCAACACCTCGTCCTCTATATCCTTGCCGGTCTTCTCACATTTTCCATAACCCCCTATGTCAATTTTGTGAAGCGCCGCAACAACTTCCTCGTGCTCCATCTTTAGCGGCTGAGCAATGCCTTGGTTTGTGCTAAACTCTTCTGCCTCGTCTGTTTCTTCATCCTCTCGATTCCCAAGATTGTCGCTCATATCTACTGGTTTATCCAACTCATCCATTTCCGCCTCAATTCGTACTCTTTCCGCCTCCAGCTTTTGTTTATACTCCTCTATTTTCTCTTTTGTAAGCATAATTTTTTCTTGATTAATTATTGTGATATTAGCAAAAAAACCCCTAAGCCGCCATGTCTTAAGCGTCCTCTCTATAATCGTCCATTTTTACTACTTCCGCACCCGAGCCTTCATTTTTCTCCTTTTTGTGCCCCAGGCCTCCCAGATACACCGCCACCACAAAAAAGGTTGCGCCGGGAATAATTGACAACAAGGGGATTCCCTCGATAACTGCGCTAGCGAAAGATACGGCATTAAGCCCCCGAGTTTTTATTCCGGCAACAAAGAAGATTAAACGACAGGCTCCAATGAATAGTAGGCTAATTATGTTTCCCAATACGGGGATGAAACTTATTATATCCACTAAGACAGCGGCAGGGAATAGAAACAAAAAAGCGATTAGCCCAAGAGGTTTTCGTCTTGCCATAACCATATTTTAACACTAAACCAGCAATGCTCATCCTCCAAACCAACCATCCCTACCCACCGCCGCCCCCCTACATAAAGCCCCTATTTTGCTTGCGCTAGAGCTAGCTCTAGAATTAGCTCTAGCGCAATGGGGTATAATTAAATTGCCTTATTACAAATCAATTTTAAAAATTAATTACCAATTATTTATATGCGTAGAAAAATAGGGGACGAAAATATTCGAAAGCTTTTCCGGATCGGTAGTAAGAGGAGCGTAGCTCTAACCTTGCCAATCGCCATCGTTCGCGCCCTCCGCTGGCAAGAAGGGCAAAAAGTCGTGGTCAATTTAAAAAATAAAAAAATCACCATAGAAGATTGGGTAGAGTAGTTTTCCAGCCAGTCTTTATTAGTGAGCGAATGGGTTGCGTGCTCCGCTTACCTCAAAGTGTAGGTGGCATCCAGTTGCCCCAACCACCTTACCAGTGTTTCCTACATATCCGATAAGCTCTCCTTGCTCCACATACTCACCAACGTTAACCGCGATTGAAGACATGTGGGCGTAAAGTGTTTGGGTGCTGTTGCTGTGAGAAATCTTAACCATGTTTCCATATCCTCCATTCCAGCCATAACCAGCCGTTCTAACCGTTCCAGCCGCAGAAGCATATATTCCAGTTGTGCCACAAGCATTAGCGATATCTACTCCGTTCCTTCCATGTAAAACACCCCAGTTATATCCTCGGGCTGGAAGAATATAATAATCAGAATAATTGGGTAGGCTCGAGCTGCCGCTACTAATCGATCGGGGACTAACCCTTGGTTTTCCTCCGGGGATAATCAATTCTTGCCCTATCACCAAAATATTATCTGCCCCAATCTCGTTAGACTCTCTTACTGAAGCAGTTGAGACTTGATATTGCCGAGCCACTCCCACTAAAGTATCTCCTTTCAAAACAACGTGGCGAACACCCGAAACAGGAAGAATGGTTATCTCCTGCCCAGGTCTAACCTTGTTTGCACTAACGCCAGAGTTGGCCCACAATATCGTGCTTAAAGAAATTCCAAATTTTTCCGCAATTACCGACAGGGTGTCTCCCTCTTCTATTTTGTAAACGATAATCTCATCTCGGTTTGGTAGAGCGCCCCCTCCAGCAAATGGGCTATCGGCAGCCAAGGCCGCGTCCGCCTCTAATATAACAAACCCAAGAGAAGACTCTGGGTCCTCGGCTAAAGTTAGGTCTCCCGGTGCGTCACTAGCAACAATAAAGCCCTGATCACTACCAGAGCTTACCGGACCACCCATAATTGGCTCTCCCTCCACAGATTGGACTCCAGAGAAGAGAAATAAGCCTAAAATAATACCGCCTAGCACAACGCTTGCGGGTAAAGTCCAACTTTTTCTTGTTTTTAACTGTCTATCTGAAGGTTCGTCTTGAGTAAGAATAAGCCTTTCACCTCCCTTGTCTGCCACGAGGCATTCCAAAAGAAGAGATTTACTTTAATGCGACCAAACGGACTAACAAGGCAATTCTATCAGGGTTAAGTTATCCGTCAATTCCTTGACTAAAATATCTCAAAATTGTGTTAGTTTATGATTCTTTTGATTATTTGTCGTTCTAATATATAGTTTATACACCAACATGCTAAATGATCGTCAAAAAGAAGCCGTCGAGCACGGCGAAGGACCACTTTTGATGGCTGCTGGTGCCGGATCGGGAAAGACCCGCGCCCTAACTAGTCGTCTAAGATTTCTAATCGAGCGAGGAACTGCCCCAGAAAGAATTGTGGCCATAACCTTCACCAATAAAGCCGCTGATCAAATGTATGAGCAGGTTTTTAATACAAAAAAACGGTCCGCGGGAGATCTTCCAACTATTGGCAAGCCCTTCATTGGGACGTTTCACTCCTTTGGCTTAAGGATTCTTAAAAACGAAATCCAAAAAACCGATCGCCGCCCCGGATTTTCGATTTACGACGATGACGACAGCTCTAGAATGGTTCGCCACATCATCAAAGAATTAGATTTACCTAGAGAGCATTACCGTCCAGCAGTTTTAAAAGCAAAGATTTCTCGGATCAAGAGCGAACTACAAAATCCAGAAATGTTGAAGGAGAGCTCCAGTGAAGAAGATCAAATTCTTTATGAAGCTCACCGCCGCTACGAAGAAAAATTAGAAAAATCTAATGCTTTTGACTTTGATGACCTTATTGCTAAAACGATCTTACTGCTCCAAAAAAATCCAGAAGTCTTAAAACAATATCAAGATTTATTTGATTATGTTTTAGTTGATGAGTATCAAGACATCAATAGATCGCAATACGAGTTAGTTCGTCTGCTGGTCAAAAAACACCAAAACCTCAATGTTGTCGGCGATGACGCACAATCTATATACCGCTTTAGGGGAGCCGATTATCGCAACTTCTTAAACTTCGCGAGGGATTGGCCAAATGCAAAAATTGTAAAGCTAGAACAAGCCTATCGATCGACCAAAACGATTATCGCCGCCGCCAACGCCTTAATAGCTAACAACACCAAGCAAACTCCAAAAACTCTTTGGACCGACAACGCATCTGGAGAGCCAATTCAGGTGATTTCTGCTGGCTCTCAAGAAGACGAAGCCCTCTGGTTAGCCAGTGAAATTCAGGCTTTACGGCGCAAGCACCCAAAACAGTCGGTTGCCGTTTTGTATCGCACCAACGCGCAATCTCGCGCCGTAGAACAAGCTCTCTTGCAGTACGGTATTAGCTACAAGATTTTTGGCGGACCAAGATTTTACGATCGTAAAGAAGTTAAAGATGTGGTCGCCGCTCTACGTTTTACTGTTAATCCATTTGACCAAAGCGCTAAAGAAAGAATTGAAACATCTTTAGGGAAGCGCCGCTCGGCTCCATTTTTTAATCAAGTTGAAGAAGGCCACATCGCGCCAAACAGCTTGGGCCGAATCGAAATCTTCTTGGACGCGGTTGGCTACAAAGAGTGGTTGAAGGACAAATATCTCAACGCCCCAGAAAGATTGGAGAACATTAGCGAGTTGATTAGCTTCGCTTTGCAATACGATGAAAACCCCGAAGAATTATTAGAAAGAATTTCTCTTCTCCAGGCCAGCGATAAAATTGACGACCAGATTAGCAACCCTGACGTCCTCTTGATGACTGTTCATATTTCTAAAGGATTAGAATTTGATACAGTTTTTGTTATTGGGCTTAGTGAGGGGATACTTCCGCACGAGAAATCGATGCTAAAAAGCGACGAGGTAGAAGAAGAACGTCGTTTGATGTATGTTGCCATAACTCGCGCTAAAAATCGTTTGTATTTTTCCTACTTTTTTACCCCCTCAAGATTTCTTTACGAGATTCCCGACGAGTTGTGCCAGTTTCAAAACTCTGATGGGCGAGACTATTGGCTTCCAGATGAAGATGAAATGTATATTGATTAAGCCATTTGGCTTAATCAAAGCATCAAACTCCAATATTTAAATCCTAAATAATTCTCAATCCTTAAAATCACAATATAATTATTTAAAATTAAGGATTGATTTTTTATAAATCAACTCTCCTTCCCATATCTCCCTTCCCCCTTTCTTCTTGCCACAAACTACTCCTTTGTCCCACTTTGATACTTGATACTTGATACTAAATACTAGATACTGGAGCTTGTGATAAACAAGCTTCTCGGCCAACACTTTCTAATAAATTCCGCTCTGGCGAAAAAAATTGTCACCCAACTGGAGATAGGGGAGGGAGATGTTGTGATTGAGGTTGGCCCAGGACCCGGAGCACTAACCGACTTATTACTGAGAGACTGTCAAGACAAAAAAGCCAAACTTATTGCAGTTGAAAAAGATCGCCACCTAGCGCTTGAGTTGTTTGAAAAGCACAAAACCGACCCAGTGGTAGAAATAATCGCTGGTGATATCTTAACGGAATTAGGCAAATTAAGCACAAAATATCCGCAATTCAAACTTGTGGGAAATTTGCCGTATTATTTAAGTGGCAGAATTCTGCGAATTCTATCTGAGCTAGAAAACAAGCCGTCTGTAGCCGTTTTCACCTTTCAAAAAGAGGTTGCTGAGAGGATTTGTGCCGCAAAAGGAAAATCCAGCCTTTTGTCCTCCGCTACTCAGTTTTGGGCGGATGCTCAGATCTTATTCTATATCCCTAACACCGATTTTGACCCACCGCCAAAAGTTGAATCCGCCGCCGTGCTCTTAACCACTAAAACCCCGCAACCAGAGGGATCAGAAAGCTTCTATAATCTGATTTCTGCCGCCTTTAAGCAACCGCGCAAGACTCTTTTAAACAATCTCTCTAGCGCCTTCCCGCAACTTGAGAAAGAAACAATCCTAGCCGCCCTAAAGCAAATAAAGATGGATGAAAAAACGAGAGCCCAAGAATTATCTGTTGAGGACTTAGCCAATCTAGCCACCCTTTTCCACTAAAGACAAAATTTCCTGCTTATATAGGAAAGTGTTTTGGTGTATAATCAAGCTATACCGGATTCATCTGGAAATTTTGCTATGCAATACCCTGGGGAAAATATAAAAACCAGCTCAATTTTAAAAAAACTTGCCTACATTGTGGCTATTTCTGTGGTTGTCTTCATAACCACAATTTTTATTTTTGGTAACCGAGCGCACCTTCAAACGGAGCCCCAGCTTGGCAGCCCCCAGCCCAGCTTTGAGAAGCCGTTTGCTAAATTACCCAGCCCGGCAAAAAGCAATCTTACAAACTCCGTTGGCGAGGCGATTGCTAAAGAGATAATTGAGCAAAACCCAGAAGGGCCAGGCACTGATTTAGATAGCCAAACAAATTACATAAAATCCCGCAACCCAGAGGAGTTAATTGAGCAAACCCTAGCCGAGGCGCTCGCCAAATTTGAGCCAGCCGATCTTCGCCCATCTCTAAAAGATTCCGACATAATAATATCCAATAAGACGAGCCGCGAAGATCAATTGGCCTACATCGAAAAATACAATCAAATTAATTCTTCCGTCGCCCTAGGAGTTTCTATAACCGAAGAAGACTTTAAGCGAGGAAATTTGGCTCAAATGGTTTCGGTTTTTGAAAACCTAGAAAACCAGCTTCTGCAAACGCCGGTACCAAGACCTTTGGCGGACTTTCACAAGGAGGCAATCGAACTAGCGGCTTTTCAAAAGAATCTCACCTTGTTGATAGCCGACTACAACAATGACCCAGCCCAA
>PFBB01000006.1:378-5466 GCA_002773475.1 Candidatus Harrisonbacteria bacterium CG10_big_fil_rev_8_21_14_0_10_44_23 | reverse complement strand
CGCCGTGCGGTCGAGGAGGCCAAGCGGGCGCAGCGGCCCACCATCCCGCGCCAGCGGGGCAAGAACGGGCGAGCGCGCAAGAACTGGGTGCGGGAGGTGGCTGCGGCGAGCTAGACGCAGCCCCGACCAGCGCCAACGACGGGCTCCAGCCACGAGTTAGCTGGAGCCCGTTCTTTTTTTCGAACGATTGCCCCTGTGTAGTATACTAGTATACTATACAGGGGTGGGTTTTTGCGAAAAAACGATGGTCGGGATACAATTCAAATATGCAGATAAGCACGGACAAAAGAAAAATTGACCAGATTTTAAGCCGCGGGGTTGAGGACGTAATTGAAAAGGAGAGTTTAAAGGCCAAGTTAGAATCTGGTAAACAGTTGAGAGTAAAGCTGGGGTTTGATCCAACAGGTCCCAATATTCATATTGGTAGAGCGATTGTTTTACGTAAGTTAAGGGCTTTTCAAGACTTGGGCCACAAAGTAATTTTCATTGTTGGTGATTTTACTGCTCAAATCGGCGACCCTTCGGACAAATTAGAAAAACGCCCAATGCTAACCGCTAAGCAGGTTAAGGAAAATATTAAGACATACAAGGAACAGGTTGGGAAAATTATTGATTTAAGAAAAGCAGAGTTTAGATTTAACAGTAAGTGGCTAAAGAAGTTAAAGTTAGCCGAACTGATGCAGCTCCAGGAAAGTTTTACGGTTGGGCAAATGCTAGCTCGAAGAAATTTTAAAGAAAGATTTGAGAAGGGGCAGGAGATTAGCACGCGAGAATTTTCTTATCCGCTAATGCAGGGTTATGACAGTGTTAAAGTTGCGGCCGACGTAGAGTTGGGCGGTTTTGATCAACTGTTTAATCTAACGGCTGGGCGAACAATTCAACAACACTACAAACAGAAACCGCAGGATGTTTTAACGACCCAAATGCTCGAAGGCACGGACGGGAGAAAGATGAGTACAAGCTGGGGCAACGTAATCAATATTGTCGATAATCCAAATGATATGTTTGGGAAGATAATGTCTCTGAAGGATGAGCTTATCGAAAAATATTTTCTACTTTGCACTAATTTGCGCGATGGGGAAATCAAGGAAATATCGCGAGACAATAATCCAAAAGACCAAAAAATGAGATTAGCGTTTGAGATAGTTGAGATATATCACGGTAAAGACGAGGCCGGAAAAGCAAAAAAGGAATTCGAGAATATTTTTTCTGGAGGAGGGAAGCCGGAGGAGATTCAGGAGGTTAAGGTTTCTGAAGAAAAAATGAACCTGATTGATTTGTTGTTGATGGCCAGTTTGGCCTCGAGCAAGAGTGAGGCGCGAAGATTGATAGAGCAAGGAGGGGTGAGGATTAATGATGAAAAGAGAACTGATCCAAAGGGAAATGTAGAAATCACTTCCGGAATGATTGTCCAAGTTGGCCCAAGGAGGTTTGCAAAAATTGTCAGAAATTAAAAATGTTTTCTAAAGGTACAAAGGTCCACCTGATCGGAATCAAGGGGGTGGGAATGACGGCGTTGGCGCAAATATTAAAACAGCGCGGGCTTGAGGTTTCTGGATCCGACACGAAAGATAAATTTTTTACCGATAAGGTCTTAAAAAGCTCGGGGATTAAACCGAAAGTGTTTAGTGAAAAAAATATTACGAAAAATATTGATGTGGTGATCTCTTCTGGGGCTTATTATTTTTCTGGAAGGGCAATGGGAGACAATCTGGAAGTTAAAGAGGTTTTAAAACGAGGGATTAAAATTTTGACCTATCCGCAAGCGGTTGGAGAATTGAGCAAGGAATATAAAACAATTGCCGTGGCGGGTAGTCACGGAAAATCCACAATCACCGCAATGTTGGGGTGGGCGGCGCAGAGAATTGGAAAAGACCCCACGGTGATTGCGGGAACTCGAATAAATGCTTGGAAAGCTAATGCAAGAGTAGGCAAGAGCAATTTGCTAATCTTGGAGGCAGATGAGTATAGAGAAGCATTTTTAAATTATTCGCCAAACGTTTTAATAATTACTAGCATTGATTACGATCACCCAGATTATTACAAAACCCCTGCGTTATATTATCGAGCGTTTAAAAAGATGGTTGATAGGGTGGAGAAAGGAGGAGTAGTTATTGGGTTTGGTGACGATGTAGAAGTCGCCAATTTATTGAGCTATGCCAAAGGGAAGAAGCTTAAGACCGTGAAATACGGGTTTTCTAAACGATCTGACTTGGTCTTAGAGAACGAAGGAGTGTTTCACGACAAGCACATTCGGCAGGCTCAGTGTAAACAATTGTTTCACGGATTGTTTAACAAGGGAAAGAAATTAAGGGGAGTGTTAAAGTTTCCGGGAAAGCACCAGATTGCAAATGCTGGAGCGGTGCTGGCGACGGCTAAAAGTTTAAAGTGGCCGGTTTATCGAACGCTAGATGCCTTAAAAGAATTTAGTGGTACAGCGAGGAGATTTGAGGTATTGAGAAAATATAAAAATGGAGCAATAGTCATCGATGACTATGCGCATCATCCAACCGCTATAAAAAAGACGCTTGAGGCGGCTCGCTCGTTGTATCCAAAAAAGAAAATTATAGCGATTTTCCAACCGCATATGTTTTCCAGAACAGAAGCTTTGTTAGAAGATTTTGCTACTGCATTTTCAGATGCCGACGAGGTGGGAATTATGGAAATATATGCTTCGGCCAGAGAAAAGTCTGGAAAGGTTTCTGGGAGGACGCTAACAGCACACGCAAAAGAGCACCATCGGTTTGTAAATTATCTAAAAAATTCAGCTGAAGCGAAAAAGTTTTTAAACCTAGCAACAAAAAAAGATGCGGCCGTTCTTCTGATGGGCGCGGGAGATGTTTATAAGTTGACAGCGTAGTTTTTGGCCACTGACTTGCTCTTGAGGGTGTTTTTTTTGGTAGGCTCAAAAAAGTTCATTGGAGACGTCATGAGAAAGATTCCCGGGACTGGGCGCAAGAAGGTACGGCGCAGCCCCAGGGAGTGCGCCGCAATCATAGAGGAGAATGCCAAGTTTAGGATACATATCAAGAAAAATAAGGGTTTGACCAACGAGGTAAACCTCGATGGAAGGTTGCCAGTAATTGCCGCCGCACTTGTTGAGAGCGGTGCTGGATCGCCTATGTGTTGGCCGAGTTGGGAGACACTTTGGAGACCTGATTGAGAAAAGGGTCTTCGAAGAACTGTTTGAGGAGGGGCTGCAAAGCGTTCCCAAACCCCTACCTGGCGCG
Organism: Candidatus Harrisonbacteria bacterium CG10_big_fil_rev_8_21_14_0_10_44_23; assembly: GCA_002773475.1. Taxonomy (GTDB): domain Bacteria; phylum Patescibacteriota; class Minisyncoccia; order UBA6257; family 1-14-0-10-44-23; genus 1-14-0-10-44-23. The sequence continues at coordinate 2,236 of PFBB01000006.1, read as the reverse complement.
GCGGAGCGAGTGGGCTCGACAAGACTCGACTTTAACCGAGCGACAACAAAATTTGTTGGATGGCGTATCTTTGCCTCCGACGAAATCTACCGGCGTAACGGAAATATGTCGAAGCACTGACGGCTTGCCTCTAGCGAGGCAGGCCGCTTCTTTTTAGAAAATGATATTTTGTTTCAGAATACGGGCGAGCGATTCGATGTCACCGGCGTTTACAAAACTTGGAATGCCTAGGTAGCAATTTTCTTTTGCATAAATTGCTGCGCCTCCGGAGTTGCCCCGCTCAACTTTGGCGGAGGTAATCAGATAATATCCATCCTTGCCGGAAATAATTCCTTCAGTAGCGGTGACGTCATCTTTAGAGCCAACAGATGGATAACCCAAGATGACGATGGTCTCACCGACATCTGGTTCTTTAGTGCAACGGCTTAAATCGGTTGCTGCGGATTGGTAAACTGTGGCGCTCGGAGAGGGGATGTTGATAATTGCCCAATCTCTTGATTTGGAGTAGCGGCTAATGTTTTCCTCGGTGACACTGTATTGCTTGGAATCGTCGGGAAGTTGAATTGTGCAGCTATCGGCAAGACTCCCGGCGGCGGCTAAAATATGATAACTGGTCAAAATAGCTGGTTGGAGGTTGTCTCCGATCTGGGAGAAGACAACAGCCGAGCCGCTGGCTGAAAGTATTTTATTGCCTTGGCGCCATTGGCAGCGCAATTTTGCGATTTTGGGACGCCACCCAGAAATAATTTCGCTCAGATTTGGATTTTTGGACTCCTCAAGATCATTCTCGAGCTTGGCTATTTTTTGGTTAGCGGCTTGGGTTTCCAGTTGAGACAAAAGGCGCTGCTCTCTTTCTTCTTGAATGCGCTCTGCAACGACTTCGTTTTCAGAGATTAGGGCCCGAAGAACTAAGCCATAATCATTGAGGATGTTTTGGTGGAAATTGAGCTGTTGGTCAATTAAGGAGTTTCTTTCGGCTTGCGAAGCTTGGTATGCTTTAAAGTAGGCAAATCCTCGCCAGCCGACAAAAAAAGCAAAAAGCGCCACAATGATTAAGGCGATGAGTAGATAGCGCTTATTTTCTAGCTTGGACCAGAGTTTTTTGAGCATATATTGCTATACTAGCACAAGGAAACTATTATTGTTGGACACCAATGGAGACAAAATTAGATAGGAAATGGATTGACGAATATAAGAGACGAGCGTCGTTTTCGACGCTTACGTTTTTAAAGGTAAACACTCGATATCTAAAGTCGCAGGAAGACGACTTTATTAGTGAAAAAATAAATAATCCAAAACTGATCTATCATCGTTTAAGTGATTTTGATTTTAAAGAATGGAGAAATAGGCTAGAGGAATTGCTGGAAAGGATTTTGAAGGAAGAGAAAAACGAATTGGTTAAAGAGGCCTACAAGGGGAGAATTGAGGAGAGGCTGGAAACCCTGGCTTTATTAGAAGCAACGCACAAAGGGGATGATCCAAAGTTTATGTGTTTAAGCGAGAAGCTTTTTGGAAGTTTGGACGAAGATGTATTAGCACAATCTTTATTTAATGTACGAGAAAATATTAAAAGAAGGCTGAGGTCAAAAAATAAAAAAGTTAGATCAGAGACAGAAAACTTTATTAAATATTTAGAAACTGAATTTTCGGTAACTCCGAGAAATATTTTTCCGCATTCGCACGACCAAGAAAAAATTCGCAATGGAAAAAAATCACATCTTGGGCCAGAAGACATCAAGCGCGAGGTGGAGGCAGCTTTTGATAAGCTAGGAATTAAGAATGACTGGAAAGCGGTGGTGGGGGACTATTTAAATATCAGTGTTAACTATGCGGAGAAGGAGTTGAGGATTCCAAGGAT
>PFBB01000006.1:0-259 GCA_002773475.1 Candidatus Harrisonbacteria bacterium CG10_big_fil_rev_8_21_14_0_10_44_23 | reverse complement strand
CTTCCGCCGAGGAGGGATTGGCGATGCATAGAGAATTTGAGGCGAGTGGGGTGGAGCGGCGATTGGGGGTGATGGATTTTGCTGCCGCTTTGGCAATGGGGTTTAAAACTAAGCCACACAGCTTTAGAGAGGTTTACAATGTTTTGAAGCAATACTATTTTGTTGGCAACAGTTTGCCTGACATTGCTGCAAGAGAGCAAAGGGCGCACGATAAGGCGTGGCGTCAAACAGTTAGGGTATTTAGGGGCACCAGTGGAAG
>PFBB01000027.1:4016-9248 GCA_002773475.1 Candidatus Harrisonbacteria bacterium CG10_big_fil_rev_8_21_14_0_10_44_23 | reverse complement strand
GGTTCGCCAAGGCGACCTTCGATAGGTGGCATAATAGCAGAACGGCCCCGATAGGGGCCGTTTAGTTTTTTTAAATATTGGTGTAGATGTTTTGAATGTCTGGATGTTCTTCTAGCGCGGAGATCATCTTTTGGATTTGTTTAGTCCCCTCTTTTGAAATTGGTTGGGGAAATTTTGCCCGCCAAGTTTTATCTTCGTTTTGATCAAAGGCCCAGAGCACGCTTCCGGGGTCGGCAAATTTAGCTCTTAGATTAGATAGGAGTTTTTTAATTTCGGCGATTGTTCGATTGCTGTTGTCGGTAATAGCCGTAATTAAGATAGCTGCACTTTCTGGTCCGTAGGCTTCGATGATTAAGTCTTTTAGATCTTTTTGCTCACCGGCTTTTTTAAGAGCATTTTCAATGTTGATATTAGGAACATTGTCTGCCTTAGCTCTATCGATTACTGCTCGCAACGTAGTGTTGGCTTCGGGTTTGGGATTTTCCTTAGCTGCAACTGAGATGGCGGCGATGTGCTTAGAAAAAAGAATGCTTTTTTTAGCATCCGTGGCAGCTTTTTTGTGTTTAATTTTTGACCACTTGTTGTGTCCCGACATGGCTAGTCTTTTTCAAACACTATAATCTCGTCTTGATAACTATTCCCTCTTTCGTCTTGGGCGATAACGGTAATTTTGTTTTGGGTTTTAATCTGAGAAACACTCACCCTAGCATCGTGGTTGTAGGGAGACTTTAGTGGTCCGATGGTGGTGTCTATTACTATGCCGTTAAATAGAGTAACAATTGAAGAAATATCACTAGGCATAGTAATTAAAGCTCGGATAATAAATGATCTATCTACTCCTGCTCCTTTTTTGGGTTGAGTGATTTTAACTACCGAATTAGCTTGACCGGCGGCCCCGCCGCTAGCAATAACCGTAGACCCCAGGGGAAGGGGTTGGTTGAATTGGTTGAAGTTAGGAATGTTGTTTTTTGCCCAAGCTAAAACAGATGTCTCCCAGTTTTGGTATTGTCCATCAATTGCGCGGCGGGGTTCTGGGCCGGGGGGGTCGTTTTTGTTGACGTAGTAGAGAAGGTTGTGGACTTGAGGATAGGAGTCGCCATTGTTTTCGTAGTAAACAATGTGTTCGCCTTTAAGCATTGGTTTTTCGGGAAACTCTTGAGTCGCTTTAGGAAAAACTTCTGGGTCTCTGGTTTTTAGAGCGTCTTTAAGAAAGGCGTTCCACATTGGCACAGCGGCTAAAAGTGAGCTTCCTTGAGCAGTCATTGGAGTGTTGTTGTTGTTTCCCGCCCAAACCCCAACTGCGAAATTGGGGGTGTAACCAAAGGCCCACGCATCTCGATAGTCGTTGGTGGTACCGGTTTTAAGTGCTACGTCGTGGCCAGAGAAAACAGTTAGGTGAAAGCTTGATTGAAAAAGGCCAGCGCGCGCGTCTCTATCAGTTAGAATGTCGTTAATCATTCTGGGGTATTCTGGGCTAATAACCTGAGTTGGTCTATCTTCGTATTCTTCTAAAATATTTCCAGAACTATCTTCGACTCTTAAGATCATTGATTGCGGGTGGTATGTCCCCTCTTCGGCTAGGGTGGAATAAGCTCCAACTAATTCTTCTAAGGTTATCTCTCCTCCACCAAGCACTAAGGATAAACCATAACGACTCTTTTCGGTTAGGGTATTAACCCCAAAATCTTTCATTAGCGACAGAACGTCATTTACTCCCGCTAGGTAGAGCGCTTTAACAGCTGGGACGTTGATGGATTGCGCGAGGGCGGTTCTAAAGGTAACTGGGCCGCGGAATATATTGTCGAAGTTGTGGGGCTTATAACTACCGGAGCCAGAAGCGTCAAACTCTGTTTCAGTATCAAACACCACGGTTTCGGTGGTGAATCCTTTTTTTAGGGCGGTTAAATAAACAAAGGGCTTCATAGCTGAACCTGGCTGTCTTAACCCCTGAGTGGCGACGTTGAAGTTTCCCTCACTCTCTCTGTCGAAGTAGTCTTTGGAGCCAACCATGGCTAAAATTTGGCCAGTGTCGGTGTCCTGTGCGAGCAATGCACCATTAGTTCCGTTGTATAATTCGGTGTTTCTCTCCACCCCCTCTTTTACGACTTTCTCAGCTATCTCTTGGAGTGGCCAATCAAGAGTGGTTATAATTTTCAACCCGGCGCGGCGAACAAAGTCTTCTCCATATTTCTCATTTAAATACTCGGATACGGTAATTGAGAAATGTGGGGCCTTAATAAATCCATCTGGTTGCTTGATTTCTAAGACATCTTCTTGGGCGTTGGTTTTTTCTTGCTCACTAATGTAGCCCAAGTGGTACATTTGCTCCAAGACTAGGTTCTTCCTATCCATAAGGTCCTCAACGTGCGAGCCCCAAGGTGAGTAGTAGGACGGAGCCTGAGGAAGGCTGGCTAAAAGAGCTGTTTCGGCTAGATTTAGTTCTTCGACTGGTTTTTGAAAGTAGGTCCTAGACGCGGACTCTATTCCATAGGCGTTTGATCCATAAGGAATTTGGTTGAGATAGAGATGGAGTATCTCGTCTTTACTAAATTGCTTCTCTAGGCGAAAAGCTAAAATTAATTCTCGCACCTTTCTGGTCCAGGTTTTTTCTAGAGAGAGAAAAGTGTTTCGGGCTAGTTGCTGAGTTATGGTTGAGGCGCCTTGGGTTTTTTTACCGCTTCTTAAATTGACTAAAACAGCACGAATTATGCCTCTTATGTCGATGGCGTTGTGAGCGTAAAAGTTTTGATCCTCAATTGCGATTGTGGCTTGTTTTACCTTCTCTGGTATTTTATCGAAGGGAACTACGGTTCTTTTTTCTTCTTCATATAACTCATATAGAAGAGTTTCTTCCTCCCGATCGAATATTTTAGTAGACTCAATAACCCTGTGCTGGCCGATGGCCTCTAGGTTGGGAAGGTCTTTGGTTAGAAGGAAATATCCTAGTAAAGAAATTAAAATAACCCCGGCGATTACTAGTAGGATTATAAATAGGGTATTAGAGAGCCACTTCCTTTTTTTCTTCATAATCAACGATTATAGTCTACTCGTTTTAGGTAGGTTTGATAAGCCTTAAAAGCCGACTGGGTTTTTTATAGCGGAGGCGGTAGTGATTGCCACTGCGAGAGCGTCGGCGGTGTTGTCTTCGTTGATGTTTTCTATATTTAAAATCTTCTCCACCATTTTCGCCACAGCAAGCTTGTCGGCATTTCCGTAACCAGTCACCGATTGCTTTACTTGGTTTGGTGTAAACTCATACACACGCATTCCTTTTTGTTGAAGTAAGAGAAGGATCGCTCCCTTTGCTTGAGCCACCTCAATGGCGGTTTTTTTATTTTTGGAGAAGAATAATTTCTCTACCCCGACTTGGTCAATTCTATGTTTTTTTAAAATCTCTCCAAACCGCTTATTTAGTTCGTTGATTTTCTTAATTGGGTCTTTTTCTTTTATTTTTAAGACTCCGTAGTCTACGGGTTTTAATATATCTCCCAAGTCCTCGATTAGTCCATATCCAATTAGAGTACTACCTGGGTCAATTCCGAGAATGAGCATACTAACTCTCTAGAGGCATGACTATATAAAATATAGAGTTATCCCCACTAGGCTTTAATAATGCTGGTTTTTGACTGCTGTTGAGTGATAGGGTCACATTTTCTGCTTTAAAAGATTTTAAGCCGTCGATTAAATAACGGGCGTTAAAGGAGGTTTTTTCTAGGTTGGATCCAGACTTTTTAACTGGAACAAGGTATTTGTTTTCTCCAATACTTTGGTTGCTGGAGTAAAGTTGTAACGCTTTTTCGTTTTCGGATAATTCTAGCTGGATGTCGTTTGTTCTACCGCTAAAACTATTTACGAGCTTTAAAGCATTAAGAAATTCTACCCTCTCAAGCGCTAATTCTGTTTCGGTTTTTTCGGGAATAATTACTTGGTAGTCGGGGTAGTCACCATCGATTAAACGAGAAATTAGGTAGTTGTCATTTGATTTAAACAAAACCTGTCCCTCTTCGATAAAGACCTTCACCTCTTCACTCTCAGAGAAAACTCGAGAGAATTCAGTAACTGTGTTGAGGGGGATGATAACCTTAAATGCCTCCTTTAGGGTGGTTTTAAAGTTTTGGTCTTGGATTGTTTTTTCACTTAATCGATAGCTATCGGTAGCGACTAGTTTTATTTGGCCAATTTGGAAATCTAGTAAAACCCCGCTAAGCTCTGGTTTTAATTCAGATATTTGAGCCGATAAAGAAACTTGAGAGAGCGCATCGGAAAATAATTGAGACGATATTTCTATGTAACCGATTTTCTCCTCCTCGATGGAGGGTATTATCGGAAACTCTTCACTAGACACTCCCTGGAGCTTAGCTTCGTAGTTGTCGGTTTTCACAACTAGGGAGTCTTCGTGACTCTCAAGGCTGATCCGTTCGCTATTGCTATTAGTGACGATGTTAAAAAATGGGGCGAAAGGAATAGTTATTTTTCCTTTTTGATTTATTTTTGCAGCGGCCGTGGTAACTAAACCAATTTCTAGATTAGTGGCGGATATTTTTAAATTAGAGTCGGCGCTTAATAATATATTTTTTAGTATCGGTAAATTATTGTTTTCCGTAACAGCTCTTTCGGCTCTAGATAAAGCTTTTTTTAAATTGTCTTTCAAGATGATTAACTGCATTTTGTTTTTTATTTCTTAATTAAGAAAACTAGTAGTAGTTAGTAGGTATTGTGGAAATTGGGGATAAGAGATTGAAATAGTTGTTTAGCTTCTGAGTTTATCTTATCTGAAAGTAGAGAAGGAGGGAAAATTTTTAGTGGATAAACTGTTATAAACCTCGGATAAGTTCTGGATAATTTTAGTGGATAACTATTTTATGATTTTTTTATCATGGGTTTTCCTAAGATAATCCACAGATTATTCTTTGTTTATTAACTCCTTAATCATTAGGATTTTTTGGTTAAGAGTTTGGTTTTTATTTATCTCTTTTGCGATTTTTTCAAAAGCATAAATGGCGGTGGTGTGGTCTCGTTTACCCATTCGGTCTCCAATATTTGGATAAGATAAGCTTAAGACGTCTCGAAGTAAGAACATCGCAATTTGTCTTGGTTGGACCACCTCTTTCTTCCTACAAGATCCAGTTAAATCAACCACCTCAAGCTCAAAAGCGTCAGCAACAGCCTTAATTAGGGTGTTGGGGGAGATGTTTTTGAGAGGTTCTTGGATTATCTCGTTAATGATTGATT
>PFBB01000027.1:0-3999 GCA_002773475.1 Candidatus Harrisonbacteria bacterium CG10_big_fil_rev_8_21_14_0_10_44_23 | reverse complement strand
AAATCGCAAAACGAAGTTCGTAGTCTGGTAGGCCGATATCAACAATCATCCCGCCTTCAAAACGACTACGAAGCCTCTCGGCCAACTCTGGCATAAAACGAGGTGGTTTATCAGAGGAAATAACAATCTGTTTATTTTGTTCGTAAAGAGCGTTGAAAGTGTGAAAAAATTCTTCTTCGGTGCGGGCCTTTCCAATAATAAACTGAATATCGTCAATAATTAAAACATCAATCAACCGATATTTTTCTTTAATTGTCTCCATTCGTTTATTGCGCATAGCCCAAACAACATCGTTGGTGAATTTCTCACTAGAGACATACTTCACTTTTAAGCGACCTTGGTGTTTTTGCTTAATACCATTACCAATTGCTTGGACTAAATGAGTTTTACCCAATCCAACCCCGCCATAGATAAACATTGGATTATATTTACTACCCACCTCATCCACAACCGCCGACGCGGCGGCGTGAGATAACTCATTAGATTTACCCACAATAAAAGTTTCAAAGGTGTAGCGAGGGTTGAGGTTGGTCTCCGGGTCGATTTTAAACTCTGGAAAGGATTGTTGGGGGGCGAGCTCAATATCCGCCTTAGCTTTGTTTTGCTTGGCGGTCTTAATCCGAAACTCCTTAGAGCTTTTAATTAAAAATTTAACCTTGGTAATAGTGTCATCTATATTACGCAAGGCTCCGAGGACGATTTTTGAATATTTATTTTCTATCCACTCCTTCGCAAAGGTGTTAGGCAGGGCGATATGGGCGGTGTTGTCAGACTTATCGATTAACTGACTATTCTTAAACCAAGTTATAAAGTTGGGTTTAGAGATTTGAAGCTCGATTTCTCCCAAGGCTGACCCCCAAAGCTTATCAAGGTCTTGGATAAGATCTGCTTTTGTTTGGATTTTTGATCCGACGCTTGATTGCTTGTGCTCCATTATCATAAGTTGGGCGAGGTTTAAGGGTGGTTAGTCGTTAGTTCATTTTTAGTTAACCGAGGCGATTGGTCAATATTAACAATCCTGAACAACCTGTGGAGTAGCTGGGGATAAGCTATTTCAAGGTTTTTGTAGGAGCTATAGTAGCATATTAAAAAGGAAGAAGTAAGAAGAAAAATAAATTTAATACCTTAAGAAACACAACAAGAAGGTTGGCTTGCGAATTTTCTAAAAATAAGGCATAGTATTGGGGTTTAAAATAAAATCAAGACCATGAAAAGAACTTATCAACCAAAGAAAAAGAAGCGCGCGCGAACCCATGGCTTTTTAAAACGAAGCCAGAGCAAGTCAGGGAAAAGAGTCCTAGCTAGTAGAAGGGCAAAAGGGCGCAAAAAGCTAACGGTTTAGATTGATTTATGTTAGCAAAGAGATATCGGCTTGCGGTTCAGTCTGCCTTAGGTAAAAAACCGGACAGAGTGGAGCGGAGCCGGTGTTTTTTTATAAAATTCTTTAAAGCTAGTAAAGATGGACAAGGTGAGGCTGCGGTGGTGGTGGGGAAAAAGGTGGCCGTAAAGGCAACAAAGCGGAATAGAATAAAAAGGCTGGTTTATAGAGAGCTGAGAGAGCTTCGAGAGGGGTTTAAAAACTATGATTTACTAATCATGGTTCAATCCAGCGCCGCAAACCTAGATGATCATGCTATTATAGAAGAACTAAAAAATACCCTTAAATAAATATGAGTAATTTGTTTCGCCTAATCCTAACCCAACCAATGTTTAACGCCTTAGTGGTGTTATATAGCTATGTGACCTTTGAAGATCTGGGTTTGGCGATAATTATTTTAACGATTTTGATCCGAGTAATTTTGTATCCCCTCTTCTATAAGGGGCTTAGGAACCAAATGCTCATGCAAAGAGTGCAGCCAGAGATGAAAGAGCTACAGGTTAAATATAAAAATGACAAAGAAAAACAAGCTCAGGAAATGCTCCAGCTATGGAAGAAGTATGACGTTAATCCGTTTATGGGATTTTTAATGCTATTAGTCCAACTACCAATAATCTTCGCTATTTTCCACGTTTTCCGAAGTGGGATAACCAACGAAACTTTAGGAGCCCATCTATATTCTTTCTTGCCAGCTCCAGAAACTGTAAATACGATCTCTTTGGGTTTTATTGACTTAAGCCAACCAAATATGATAATCCTTGTTCTAGCGGTTGTTGCCAGCTACTTACAAAGCAAGTTGGCGATAGCTAGGCGAAAGGATGAAAATAGGGAGCTAACCAAAGCAGAGAAAACAAGTCAGAAGATGGTGTTTATTGCGCCAGCGATTATTGCTATATTCCTACTTAACTTATCTGCGGCAATCGGATTGTACATCTTAACCACTAGCGTTTTTTCTATCTTCCAACAGGTTATAATCAATAAAAAACTAGAAACCGAGAGAGTGGCGTTAAACGCAACAACTAAACTAGCTTAAATATGGATAAGGCAGACGAAAAAGTATTAGAAGTTACAAAAGGGATTGTTGAGCACCTAGGGTTTAGGGATTCTAGTGTGGATTTTGACGAAGAGAGCCGTCGGATCTCAATTGTTGTAGATGAGGACGAGTGGTTTAAGCGCTGGATCCCCGACTTGGTGAAAAACCTTAAGCAACTAATAAATTTGGTTGCCCACAAAGAAACAGAGAAGAACTATTTTATCGACATCAATAATTATCGCAAAGAAAGAGAGAGGTTGATTGTGGAGCTGGGCAAAGCCGCGGCAAGAAAGGCAATAGCAGAAAAGAAAGAGGTTCAACTACCTGCAATGAATTCTTACGAAAGAAGGCTGGTACACATGGAGCTATCGATGCGGCCAGATATTAAGACGGATAGCGTGGGTGAGGGAAAAGAGAGACGGATTGTGATAAAGCCCTTGGTGGAGGAATAAAAAAACCGCGGAAAGGTCTAGCGGTTTTTTTTATTCCCAGTCGTAGATAGACTCGAAGTCCATTTCCTCGGTTAAACGCTTGTATTCAGTCCAAGTTTGGGGGTAATGCCTGAAAACTACTTCTTTGGCACTTTGGACACCAAAGCGGGCTACTGGACTATCATTTCTATATTTATACTCTGCGCTGATTATCGCAGCGGCTCGGCTGATATCCGGATTGCCGTTATATGTATAAATTCCGTCATCGGTGATACTAGCGCCAATAGCATCCCAAACCCCAGAGGCTTTAAACTCAGCCTCGTTTTTCATAAGCCATCCATTAGTGGACCATTCTTCCACCTCATAAGCAGCGGCTAAAATTTCTTTCGCGTGGCTTTCAAAATCAGCTTTTAGCCTGGGATCTTCTTGAATAGCCTGCGCTATTTCACCACGAGTTTGAGTAATCTCATCAAGTCTTTGGTTGTACTCGCCAACTTCACTCGCTTCATCTAAAGCGGCGTTGGCTTCTGCTAATTGGTCCATTAGTTTTTGCTCTTCCTCCCACCACCTTCTTCTTTTTTCCTCGTCGCTTTCTTTTCGCTGAGCGCGGTTGTTCGCCGCCTCTTTCCGCATTTCCTCGATAACAGCCCCCGGGCCGGAAATGTTTAAAAACCCAGAGTTTAGCGTGCCGATAATGAGGGCGGCGCTTAGAAGGAGGATGAGTCCCAGCACGGCATTAACAATCCAACTCTTAGCTTCAGACTGAGCAAATGGCTTACCCTGCTCAGTGATGTAGCGAATACCGGCGATGACGATGATGGCCATAGCGAGGAAGGCGCCAACACCAATAGAGAACTTGTAGAGGGTGTTGAGGTAGGTGCCAAGGTTGCCCCCGCTAGCGCTACTTACAGTGTCCGGGCCTCCCGGCAGTGGGGCGTAAAGTTCAATGGTCTCGTCGGTAGAGGTGGCTGATAGCGCGAGAGGGGTAAAACAAAGCAGCAAAAGCGGCAGGAGAAGGAGGAGGAAATAGGCTTTTTGTGATTTAGTTTTCAACATTGTCAATTTGCTGTTTTAAAAGTTCCTCGGGGTCGGTGGTAATGAGTTGGTGCTCAGGGTAGGAGGCGACCACTTGAATTGCAACGTGGTTTAAACCAGCG
>PFBB01000026.1:1606-6966 GCA_002773475.1 Candidatus Harrisonbacteria bacterium CG10_big_fil_rev_8_21_14_0_10_44_23 | reverse complement strand
CCAGCCCATGGTCTTTGTTGGTTGAGTATTGCTCTTTGCAGTGAAACCAATAAAGCCTTGGGCTGGTTGTCCCCCTCTACCTTCTTGCCTTTATCACCTCATCAATCAGGCCGTAGTCTTTCGCCTCCTTCGCACTCATATAATAGTCTCTGTCCGTGTCTCTCTCTACTTTATCTACCTTCTGCCCAGTGTGCTTAGCTAAAATCTTGTTTAGATTATCTTTGATCTTTACTATCTGTTTAGCAGTAATCTCAATGTCGCTGGCTTGTCCCTCTGCTCCACCCATCACTTGGTGGATCATCACTTGCGAGTTTGGTAAAGCAAATCTTTTTTTCTTTGCTCCCGCTGCTAATATAACCGCCGCCATCGAAGCGGCCATGCCAACACAGATAGTTGAAACCTCTGGTTTGATGTATTGGATTGTGTCGTAAATACTCATACCAGAAACCACCGATCCACCCGGGCTGTCGATGTATAGCTGAATGTCTTTCTTTTCATCCTCGTGTGCTAGATAAAGCAGTTGAGCCACAACAAGGTTTGCCACCGCGTCATTTATAGGCCCCCCCAAGAAGATTATTCTCTCCTTTAATAAACGAGAATAAATATCGTAAGCTCTCTCTCCTTGATGAGTTTTTTCTAAAACTGTTGGTATTAGGTATTGGTTTTCCATATTTTTATTATTTAGCTAAGCCCTCCAAGTAGTCAAAGACTTTTTGATTTTGTATTTGGCTATAAAGCGCATCATAATATTTTTCTAATTCAACTCCCTGCATCGTTGCCGCTTTCTGTAGCTCTTCTTCTGACGGTTTTATCCCCTCCTTCTTAGCCAACTCATATATTACTAAGTTGCCCTCAACGTTTTTCTTGGCGCGCTCTCTAAACTGCTCTCGCACCTTTCTTTCTTCCTCTTCCGCTTTTTCTCCGTTAAAAGCCTCTGGCATCATTCTTTTTATGTCTGCCACCATTGAATCAATCGTTCGCTCGATCATCACCTCCGGAACATCCATTTTGGAGTTCTTCGCCAACCCCTCGATCATTTCAATCCTTTGCTTCTCCCTTAGCTTCTCCCTTTTCTCAGTTTTTATACCCTCTTGGATACTCTTTTCTAGATCAGCAACCGTCTTGAAACCAGAACCAAGCGAGGAAGCAAATTCATCATCCAATTTTGGCAGCTCTCTTTCAAATACTGATTTAAGCTCAACTGCAAAATCTAATTGCTTACCCTGAACTTCTTTACTCCAATAATCTTTCGGAGCTTTCAGTGAAAAAGTCAGCTTCTCTCCGCCCTTTTTCCCAATAAGCTTATCGTCAAAACCAGGCATAAAACGACTTTCTCCCAAAATAAATTTATCTCCGGAGAGAGCGGCTCCCTCAAGTGGTTTTCCATCAAAAGTAGTCTTAATATCTGCTTCAATCAAATCTCCTTTCTTAGCCTCTCGATCCACTAATTTTTCTTTCGCGCGGCTGCCCAAAAGATAGTCGATGGTTTTCTTCACTTCTTTATCTTCAACCTCAACTTCTTCATTTTTCCCAAAAGCTTTTTTAGCAATTGCTTTATAATCTCCCAGCTTTATTTCGGGAAACACGGTTAGCGTCGCTTGATACTTTAAGCCACCATCAACTGCAGTTTCTTTTACCTCCACCTTGGGTTGATCAATGATCGCCCATTCCTCTTCTTTGCTAATTTGGCTTAAGGTGTTACCAATTGCCTCCTTCATCGCTTCCTCGAAAACTTTATCCTTGTTAATCGCCGAGTCCACCATTTCTTTTGGTGCCGCACCCTTTCTAAACCCCTTCAACTCAATTTTACTTGCCGCCGCGCCATAAGCCCTACTCCAGTATGGCTCAAACTCTTCCTTGGTTAAGTGAACCGATAACTCAATCTTAGAATTACCTAAGTTTTTTATATCTTTTTTCATTTAGAACATTAGTGGCACGATAAGGAGCGCTACCACGTTAATTACCTTAATTAATGGGTTGATTGCCGGTCCGGCAGTGTCTTTGTATGGGTCGCCAACCGTGTCGCCGGTAACCGCTGCTTGGTGAGCCAAGGAGCCTTTTCCTCCGTGCGCGCCATCTTCAATGTGCTTCTTCGCATTGTCCCAAGCCGCACCCCCCGAAGTCATAGATAGAGCAACAAACAATCCAGAGATAATTGATCCAATCAATAGACCGCCCAAAGCAACTGGACCCAATAGCCAACCAACCAAGATAACTGCAACCACTGGAATAATTGAAGGAATAATCATTTCTTTTAGTGCCGCCTTAGTAACAATATCCACCGCCCTTCCATAGTTTGGCTTTGCAGTGTAATTCATAATCCCAGGGATTTCCTTAAACTGTCGGCGAACTTCATCGATAACCGCACTCGCCGCATCACTCACTGCTCGCATTGCCTGAGCACCAAACAGATATGGGATTGCTCCACCAATAAAAAGTCCAGCAATAATCATTGGATCCTCTAAACTAAAGACCACACCTTTAGCAACGTTTGCCAACTCATCAATGTAACCCGCAAATAGCACTAAGGCTGCTAAGCCAGCAGATGCGATTGCGTAACCCTTGGTTACAGCTTTAGTTGTGTTTCCGACTGAGTCTAATGAATCTGTAATTTTTCTAACGTTTTCATCCGCACCACTCATTTCCGCAATTCCACCAGCGTTGTCAGTGATCGGTCCGAATGAATCAATTGCAACAATTATTCCAGAAATTGAAAGCATCGCTAGAGCGGCAAATGCAACTCCGGTAATTCCAAATAATGCATGTGCTCCCAAGATTCCCGCAACAATAACCAGAATCGGCATTACTGTAGCCTCCATACCAACCGCCAAACCCATAATTACATTTGTTCCATGTCCGGAAGCTGAGGCGCTAGCAATAGATTTAACTGGTCTAAACTTCTTTGCAGTGTAGTAATCGGTAATCACCACCATTAAAGCAGTAACTCCCAAACCAATTAAAGTTGAGAAGAATACTTCTCGAGAATTTTCGCCAAAGAAATATTGGCTAACAAAGTAAAACAGTACAGCCGCAGAAACAATCGCTGCGGTCAGCCCTTTATAAAGAGCTCCCATTATTGAATCGTTTTTCCCGAGCTTAACGAACATTCCGCCAAACACCGATGCCAGCACTCCAGAAGAAGCAATCATCAAAGGAAATAACATCTGTGGTCCGGTTAAAACCGAAGCACCTAAAAGCATCGCTGCAACAATGGTTACCACCGAGGTCTCAAAAACGTCCGCCGCCATACCAGCACAGTCGCCAACATTGTCTCCGACGTTGTCAGCAATAACTGCAGGGTTCCGAACATCGTCCTCTGGGATTCCAGCTTCCACTTTACCCACTAGGTCAGCGCCAACATCGGCAGCCTTAGTAAAGATGCCTCCGCCCAAGCGAGCGAACACAGAAATTAAGCTTGAACCAAACGCTAGTCCGACTAAAGAACCCAGGTCGTGAGTGTAAAAATAAAATCCAGCAACCGCCAACAAACTTAAAGCGGCTACTAAAAATCCAGTAACTGATCCAGCTTTAAAGGCCAGAGATAGTGGAGCGTTAATCCCCTTCTTTGCCGCTTCAGCAGTTTGAGCGTTCGCCCTAACTGCAATATTCATTCCGATATAACCAGCCAATCCAGAAAAGATTGCTCCAATTAAAAATCCAACAGCTGTTGTCCAAGACAAGAAAAAGCCAATTACTAGAAACAAAACAAAGGCTACGATGCTTATTGTTTTTGTTTGTCGATTTAGATATGCTGCCGATCCTTCTTGAATCGCTCGGGAGATCTCCTGCATTTTTTCGTTACCCTTTGGCTGTTTCTTTAACCAAGAAATAATATAGATACTGTAAAGTATCGCAATCGCTACTGGAGCGAGAATTAGTAAATAATCTATTGTCATATAATTTATTATTTAATTAATTACTTATTTTCCTCTTCGGCTTCTTTTGAGTCCTCTTTCGCTTCAGTTTTTTCGTCGGACTTCTCTTCTGGCTTCGCTTCAGTTTTTTCTTCTGGCTCCAATTTTCGCCCCACTTCTTCTACGGGCAAATCGTCTCCCTCTTCCGCGACAGCCACACCACCTTCTTGCTCCTCCTCTGGTGCACCCATCGATCGAACATCAATCTTCCAGCTTGTTAGCTTTGCCGCTAAACGGACATTTTGCCCGCGACGCCCAATTGCCAAAGAAAGCTCGTCGTTTGGCACAAACACTCTCGCCTCCTGGTTTTGCAAAATTTCTACTTCTTCTGCTTCGGCTGGAGAAAGTGCAGCAGAAATATATTCTGCTGGATCTTCAGAATATTCGATTACATCAATCCTTTCCTGGCCGAGCTCGTTACTAACCGCCATAATTCTAGTTCCTCGTTGCCCAACGCAAGACCCCACTGGATCTACTCCCTCTTCGTTAGACTTAACGGCTACCTTTGTGCGGCTGCCAGCTTCTCGCGCAATTCCCATAATCTCAATCGTTCCGTCGGTTATCTCCGGGATTTCAACCTCAAAAAGTTTTGCAACAAACTGGGCATCCGCTCTAGACAAAATGATTGCCGGCACGCGTGACTCGTCGTCCACCTTTTGAATATAAAATTTTAATCTTTCTCCAATTCTGTATCTCTCGCCAGGAATACCTTCGCGGTATGGCATCACCCCAGTTGCGCGCCCAAGATCAATGTAGGTGTTCCCTCTTTCAAATCTTTGAACCAAACCGCTGACGACTTCTCCTTCTCGTCCTTTAAATTCTTTCACGATCGACTCTCTTTCAGCCTCTCGAAGTTTTTGCAATACAACCTGCTTCGCCGCTTGGGCGGCGATTCGGCCAAAATCGTCGTGAGTCTCGAGCGGGAAGATTAAATCCTCGCCAAGCTCAGCGTCCTTTTTAATTTCTTTCGCTTCATCAATCATAATGTGACGCACCGGATTGTAGCGAGGTAATTTTCCTTCTTCGTCTTCTTCCTCCTCTTCTTCTATCTCAGGAGCTTCCTTGTCTATCGCCTCTTCCTCGGCAAGTTCTTCTTCCTCAGTCTTTTCAACAATCCGAACAGTTGTCTCATCAACAACGGTTTTTACTTGCCAAAAATTAAGCTTTCCAGATTTCGGATCAATCTTCGCTTTAATAATTTCGCCGCGCTTTTCGTATTCCTTTTTATATGCAGCTGCAATTGAAGACTCAATTGCCTCCATAACTCGGTCAGGGTCAATACCTTTTTCTTCCGCAACTTGCTCAACGGCCCGTTGCAAATCTTTTAGATCTAGCATGTTTAAAAAATATTTAGTTAAAGAAAAAAGCCACTTACCTTGTGAGTAAGCGACCTTCTAATGAGTAAAGTATATATCAGATAATCCAGTAAAGTCAACCCACGCTAGA
>PFBB01000026.1:0-1588 GCA_002773475.1 Candidatus Harrisonbacteria bacterium CG10_big_fil_rev_8_21_14_0_10_44_23 | reverse complement strand
ACATTCTTATAATGCCTTATTATACAATCTTTCCTCCAATCAGTCAATAACGGGTTCATTATCTCCACAGCTACAAGATCAACCCTATATCCATTCGGTCCGATTAGCGCGGAGTGTTTGCCGGCAAACAATTGAGCTAGTTTTTGTACCTTTTGTTGTTTTCTGGGGTTATAATTTCCCTCTGGTGCAAAATTGTCATTCTTCATGAGCGTTTTGACCTCAATCAGGCAAATAATTGCCGTATCCAATTCTTTTGCCACAATATCAATTTCCCCTATTTTTTCCACTATATTCCGGCCAATTACCTTAAAGCCGGAATTCGATAAGAATTCAGCCGCAATATCCTCTCCAAATTGACCAAGGGTCTTTGCCATATGTTCAATATATAACATTGTTTCACGCTAAACAACCATCGGATTTCCAAAGTAGCAAAAATTGTTTCACACTAAACACTTTTCGGATATAAATCCGCGAATTGTTTCACGCTAAACAATCCTCGTATGCAAAACTAAAATATTGTTTCACGCTAAACACTTTTCGGATATGTAAAACATAAATTGTTTCACGCTAAACACTTAAAAAACTCAAAAATTGTTTCACGTGAAACATTTTTTGAGTTTTATGCGTAAAACTACATCAATTGTTTAGCAAAATTGTTTCACACCTGATTTTTCCTAATGTTTCACACTTTTGTTTCACGCCTACAGATAACCCAAGACAACCACCAACTAAGCGGGTGACTTGCGTGAATTTAAACAATGTGATTAAATATTGAGAACCCACACTGGAGGAGATCAAATGGAGAAAGAAGTGTTGTGCTGCTTGTTGGCTGAGTTCGAACATGAATATCACCATCTCGCCGAGGAGGATGGGGAGACCCTCGACCCCACCTGCATCGGCTCGACTTACGGGCGGGGTGACAACCCCGAATATGTCGATACATAGCCCTAGGGGGGGCCGCTGTCTTCTGCAAAGAGCGTTGTGCCAATCGGTGCAGCGCTCTTTAAATTTATTCCGATATATCTGCTTATTATATTTTCCCTACACCCCCGCCAACAACAACCCCATTGTATAGTATACTAGTATAGTATATACTGGTGAGGTATGAGAAATCCACACGCAAAAGTAGGGGAGCGGGAGAGGAAAGAATTATTAAAGCTTTTCCAAAAGAGTTCCGCCAACCCCACTGATTTAAGTTTCGTATTTAAAAATCTTTTTAGTCCAACCGAACAGAATGAGTTGGTGGTTCGTTGGCAAATTATAAAAATGCTTCAGCAGGGGAGAGCTAAGTCCGCAATTGCTCGCCAGCTAAAAACTACCAACGTTACAGTTCTGCGGTGGGCGCAGCTCTACGAAAAAAATAAAAATACCTTCGATCAACTAAATAAAAAATCTCGCTAAGCGAGATTTTTTATTTCTGTGCGCATTGAGGAATCCTTCGACCCTATCCAGGACGAAAACATTTCCAGTGAAGATGAATAGATATATGACAACGCTTGCAGTGAGCGAAGTCGAACTGTGATCCGTACCCCATTCAGTAGACAATTCGAAACCCTCAACCCTCGACCTGGGCTAAAAGATACTCCCG
>PFBB01000024.1:758-6070 GCA_002773475.1 Candidatus Harrisonbacteria bacterium CG10_big_fil_rev_8_21_14_0_10_44_23 | reverse complement strand
GGACTAAGGAGGGTAGAGTCATGCTCCCCTCCAGAACCCGAGATCCGCCCCGTGTGCACCTAGTGCGCCGGGGCGGATTTTTTTATTTTAAAATCCGCCGGTCTGCGGAACGCAGACCGGCGGATGAATAGTGGGGTGGATGCGTGGATCACTGTCTCCACACGACCATCAGCCGGATGAGGTTGAGGTGCCGTGCTTCGAACTCTGCGGGCATCGGGCCGAGGTCCTCGGGATCGTAGGTGGTCGGGTCGATGACCACCTCTTCACCGGTGTTGATGTCGAGGTACGTGACCTTCTCCATCTTGCACCAGCAGTCCCAGCAACAGTAGTCGTCGTAGTAGCCGCCCGTGCCGCATCCGGTCGTGCCCACGAAGGGCAGACAGGCCAGGAGCAATACTCCGACCATGAGAATGATCCGTTTCACCGTTCTCTCCTCAGTCTGCACTCGCAGACTTTATGGTCAGTTTAAATAATCCCCTAATTATGTCAAATAGCCCTCAGCTGTTTCTGGTCTTTGCTTTATTTGAGCAATTTTTTAAATTCTTTATACCCTTTGGCCCCCATCAGCCTCGCTCTCATCTCTTTCGCTCCATCAAATCCGTGAATATATGCTTTTACAAACTTTTTCATATGATCAAAGTTTTTATTCTTTCCAAACGTCTTATTGAAAATCTTGGCGTGCTCGAGCAATATCTTTATTCTTTCAGATTGAGTGGGCTCTTTTCCGGAAAACAACTTAAAATTATCAAAAAGTCCTCGGCCGACCATGAATCCGTCAATTCCATATTGTTTACATTTTTCTATCCCCTCTTCTATCGAGTTGATGTCGCCGTTGCCGAGAAGTAAGGGGCGCTCATTTTCTGGAATCTCTTCTAAAACTTTTTTTGCTCGCAGAATGTCGTCCCAACGGGCGGGAACTTTGGACATTTCTTTTCGAGTGCGGAGGTGCAAAATAATTGCCGCTGGGCGCCCCTCGGCTAGATTGGCCACCCACTCCTCGAGCACATCCGAGTTGTAGCCGGTGCGAGTTTTTACCGAGACAGGCAGGTTGCCCGCCCCTTTTTTTGTGGCTAAAATTATTTGTTTAGCTAAGTCAGAGTTTTTTATTAAAGCGGCGCCAGCTCCCGATTTTTCAATACTGCGATCGGGGCATCCCATGTTGATGTCTATGCCGCTAAATCCAAGCTTTTTTATTATTTTCGCGGCTTGAGTAAATTGCTCTGGTTTTGAACCAAATATTTGGGCAACGATGGGTTTTTCCTTTTTGGAAAATTTTAAATCTTGAAGTGCGGCCCTTCTCCCCTTTTTTGATAAAAGGGCCTCAACCGAAACAAACTCTGTCCAAAAGACATCTGGCCGGCCGTATTTTAAAAGCATCCGGCGAAAAGCTGCGTCGGTGACGTTGGCCATCGGTGCTAGAGCGCTAATTGGCTTAGCTAATTTATCCCAGAATCCTTTCATCTCGTTAGTAAATAGTACATTAGCTAAAATTATCTACGAATTTGGCTGACTAAACCTCCCCGTTGTTGCTTTTATGGTAAACAAAAATCCCCGCAAAAGCGAGGACCTTTGTAGTTGCATGTTAGAGTGCCTCAATCTCGGCATCTAGGGCATCAAACTCTGCATCGATGGCTGTTTCGTCTAGCCTATCAAAAGCAGTGTCGTTTTCAACCGTGTCGATTGGTGTGTTGTCGAGTTCTTGGGCGGTGTCCCCTTTTCCGAGCCACCAAATGGCAAGAACGATTATGACTATTAGCACCAAGACGATTAATGCTTTTTTCATTATTAATTTTTTTAATTTTTACTAATTAATTTTACCAAAGATTAAGCTTAGGTGTCGATTGAATCCGCGTCATCATCGGTGTCAGTATAGTCTGCTAAATCTGAGGCAACAGTTCTTACGTCTTCTCGAGCGCTTTTAATAAACCTGGCAACTGCGTCAAGATCGGCACGCAATTCATCCCGAGATACTTTGGCAGCTTCTTTGGCGTCTTCTTCGTTTTCGATATCAATGTCATAAGTCTTTGCCGCTTGCTCGGCTAAAGCAGTTTGCGCAGCATCTATTGATGCTTGAGCTTGTGTGCTAGCTGTGACTAGATCGGAAACATCGATACCATCAGCCTCTAATGTGTCGATTTTGTCATTTACATTTTCTAGAATGGCAGCTAGTTTTTCTAAGCTTTCAGAAAGATTGGCAACGACTTTTGCGTTGACCTCATCTAAACGGGTGAAGATGCTATTCATCTTGTCTTGTCTTTCTTGGGAGAATTCTTGGATGCGATTCTTAAATTCTTCTCGAGCTTGTTCCATTTTTTGCTTTGCCTCCTCTCGGCCATCTTCTAGCTTTTGTTTAAATTCGGAGCGGATTCTTTCTAGCTCCTGCTTGGCTTCTTCCCTGTCGCCCTCAAAGGCCTCTCGACGAGCTTGCACTGCTTCCTCAAATTGCACTCGGCGCTCCTCAAAGACGCTCTTCATTTCTTCTTGACGAGCTTGAACTGCTTCCTCTATTCTGGTACGAATTTCTGTTGCACCAGCACTATTCGCCTTGACTCGTTCTCGAGTTTCAACTTTTACCTCTGAGCCACTATCTTCTTCGTCTTCGCTGTCACTTGAGTCGTCGGTGGTTGTGGCATCTTGGTCTTCAACCTCTACCTCCACCTCGGTTGAGTCGTCGGTGGAATCAGCGTCATCGCCACCCTGTGAAGCCATTGCAATCGGGGTGAGAAGAAGAGAGAATAAAGTGAATAATGAAACTAGCTTTCTCATATTGTGTTTTATTTAATACTAATTTTGTATATTAACTATAGCAAAGAATTCCTTATGAGCAACTTGGTGAGAGCGGAAAAACCCCGTCGGAAGCAAGGCTTGCTTGGCTCGCGGGGTTTTTCTCGCATTGCCTTTGACGTATTAAACTAGCATCTCTTTCTGTGTTATCCTTTCCATATGATTGAAGAAAATCTATTTAAAAAAGCAGAGATTGGGTTAGACGAAGAGATCGTCGCTCGAATGGTGGAGATAGCAAAGCGACAAAAGGATTTAACCCCCGCTCAAGCGGTAAATCATGCTTGGGTGAGTTTTGCTAGAGAAGAAATTTTGGATATGGGGGCGCGAGAAGCCGATATTAAGAATAAATATATTGCAGCAGTGCTGGGAAGGATGGATGGCGAAAAACAGGAAAAGACTGAAACGCCTATAGCGGATAGATATAAGGACTACGAAGACTGGGGCTCGATAGAGAGAAGCTTGCCGAGGGGAGATCGGGAGTAGTGAGTAGTGAGTCGTGAGGGTGCTTGGTGTGGCGCTTTTTTTGTTTTTTTGCTTTAATCTTGATGGTTCGTCTTTGAAGGAGGGTGACGTGAAGAGTAAAAATAAATTCGTTCCGAAGGCAAATCGCCTTCTGTCTTGTGTTAACGAGGCAGAGAAGCTCTTGCTTGCCTCTCAAGATGCGGGCTATCCTGTATCCGTAGAAGAAGCGGTTGCTGGAGTGGTTGGCAAAATGGCGAGAGACGAGGAGTTGCGACTGGTGGAGAAGACCTTCTTGAAACGCGTTGCTCAGAGAAACCTTGAAAGGAGATTAAGGCGAAAATTGAGAGAAGATGAAAGCGAGGGCTTATAGATGGCCCAGCCCCGTCACGATCCGGCGCTCGATAGGGTCCTCCGGATTGCCGCACGCCTTTATGGAGCGGCAAGAAAACGCGGAGATGACTTAGATTGGCGCACCGCGGTAATGACCGCCGCTGGAAGAGTAGCGAAAACCCAACATCCTTCCGTGGTAAACGCTCTGCATGGCCGAGCAATGCGCTTGGCTAATCAGAGAAAGTCGGAAAGGATCCAAAAAAGGAAACGTCTTGAGGCGATGAAAAAAGCCCAACACAAGTTTCCTTTCGCCTAGGGGCGCCCCTCGGGGCGCCTTAGTCATTTTGTAGAGGTTAAAACGTCAGCTATTTTGCGTAATAACCAATAAAACTATGAAATATATTTGGAATGTAATAATAGCTCTTCTTATTATTGCTTTACTGATTTTTGCGGTGAGCCGTTTTTTTGCGACTAGAGACGGCGGGGCAACAGATGATGGTACTGTGCTAGACGGATCGATAACTATCTTAGGAGAGCCTAGCTCCGACCAACTGAGCTTGAATATTGACCAGGTGGTGATGCCGGTCGATGGTTATGCGGTGGTGCGAGCTGTGGTAGATGGCAGTGTGGGGCCGATTGTGGGAAACAGCTCCTTCCTAAAGGCAGGGGCGCATGAGAATGTACAGGTATTGATGGAAATGGTGGGTGGACAAGAGTATGAAGTAGTTTTACATCGAGATAACGGCAACGGTATTTTCGATGAGAACGATCCTCCCCTTACCTTAGAGGGTGGGGCTCATATCAGAAGCACCTTTAGCGTTAGTCCTGTGGATGGCGCTGGAGCGAAGGGGTAAATTTTCCTGAGAAAACTAAGAGTTGGTCCTTTTTCTTGAAGCCGCTTTTTTCTAAGAAGGCCTGATTTTGGGAAAAGATATCGGCAAAATGAGCGGAGCGAAATTTTGCACAACGTTTGCGTGTATGAAAAGTTTCGCCGACTTCCTTATTATTTTATAATAGAGGATGCGAAATTTGAGTGAAAGAAAAAGTGTAACCTTTTAAAATTATTTACGCACTTTTTCTTGAACCTCATACACGCTGTTATCGGATGTAATTTTTTTATTCGCAATTTATTAGATGTACAAATGATTTTTTGTTTTTGAGAAATTCTTTAATAACCTTTGGTCTAATATCATGCTTGCTGAAATCATCTGCTTTAATATAACAATATCCGACATTGCTATTATCTGATGTAAAGATACTCAAATCAATTGGTTGCGGAAGAGTTGCTTTATAAACAAAGTTAATTTCGTGGATATTTTTATTACCAGTTGTTGGAAAAAAATTCTCGATAACTGCAACCATCTCAGTATCTATATTTTCCAATTTCAATTCTTCAAACATTTCTCTTGAAGCTGCTTCTTGAGTTGTTTCATTTAATTTGACTCTTCCGCCCAATAAAAACATATATCCATCTTTTGATTTCTCAAAAACAAATCCACTAATTGTTTCTAATAATATTGCGACTCTAATATTAAGAACTGTATCCTTTAATAAAATTGTTAAATCTTGTTGGTTATTCATGATATTAGTTTAAGTGATAAAAAATTATTTCCGATAATGCCCGCGTTTAATCTAAAGTTTGCTACAAAAACGGAGTTTTTGGAAGCAAATTTTAGATAAATGCTGTTATGCGAAGTTTCGCGGAGCAGAACGGCGTTGGTAAACGCGGGCATTGT
>PFBB01000024.1:0-736 GCA_002773475.1 Candidatus Harrisonbacteria bacterium CG10_big_fil_rev_8_21_14_0_10_44_23 | reverse complement strand
TATAATATGCCCGAAGGGCGACCGCTGGCAAATATGGGTGTAGCGAGGTGCAACCGAGCGAAACCGCATATTCTGTGTTAGGCGCGCCCGTAGGCCGAGCCAGAGTGCAACGTCCCGAAGGGCTGGCGAGAGTTCTGCCCCACCTTATTCACTTTCTACAAGTTTTTTAATTCCGTTCAGTACCATGTCCCAGCCACTTTCTGAGTGCTCCCGTGCTTGCTCATTGGCAAATCTTTTTTGGGACACTTTCAAAGTGATATCTCCATCTTCTCCGCTTACTTCGTATGTGACCAAAGAATAGTTTTCTTCTTTATCTTCTAAGCCGGAGAAGCTGCTGAGATATGTGTATTGCAATAGTTTTTCAGGCTCAAATTGAACAATTTTTCCTTTGTCTAAATATTCTTTGCCTTCATAGCTTCCCTGAAAAACTATGTCATTACCAACTTGCCAGTCAGTAACAAGCTGTGTCCCAAAAAGGTATTGTTTCACCATTTCAGGATTTGTTAATGCTTCCCAGACTTTTTGCACGGGAGCACTCACTTTAACTGATTTTTCAACGATAAGTTCTTTGTTCATAATGATAGATTAGTTAATGGTAATGTATATAAATTTAACGCTTGGGTAAAGGTGGGGCGAAATTTTGCATAACTAGTTTTTATGCGAGCTACTTACCCCTATTCTAGCAAATTTTGTAGGTTATACAAACTTTGCTAGAATAATGTTAATGCAGAATGTT
>PFBB01000029.1:8816-9282 GCA_002773475.1 Candidatus Harrisonbacteria bacterium CG10_big_fil_rev_8_21_14_0_10_44_23 | reverse complement strand
TATTCATCTAATGTAAGATAACTCTTGTCTTGTTGTGCAAGGATTGGATATCCAGCTTGGATATTTCCCAAAAGGGGAATACCAAAAAAACGCTTTGTTGGTGCAAGCTTCCCCCGGACCTTCTTTATGAAGCCTTCATCAACAAGTTCTTGAATATATTGGTAAATGGTACGTTTTGATGGGACGCCAAAAATCTTAAGCATTTCAGAATACGATGGTAAACGTCTGTTTTTCCGATAAAATTTTTTAAGTGGAGAAAGAATATCTTGTTCCATAGGTATATATTGAAATATTATTAATGAATTATCATAGTATATGAAACGATTGTTTACCTGTCAATATGACAAACTATGTCAATTGATATTGCAAATTGATATAATGACACATTATCTAGTTGCTAAAAGCTAATAGCAAATTACTAAAATTGGAGGAGTCGGATAGCGGTTTATTCCACACGCTTGGAAAG
>PFBB01000029.1:8542-8800 GCA_002773475.1 Candidatus Harrisonbacteria bacterium CG10_big_fil_rev_8_21_14_0_10_44_23 | reverse complement strand
TTGGAGGAGTCGGATAGCGGTTTATTCCACACGCTTGGAAAGCGTGCGTCCGAAAGGACTCGCGGGTTCGAATCCCGCCTCCTCCGCATTGACAGCTCTTAGCGATCCGCTCATTTAGTTAGCGGAGAGTTTAGAGATGACAATGCCCGTCCGAAGTGAGTATTTCGTTTGCGCGGACGTAGCCCACGAAATGAACACGAACGAAGGAGGGCTAGAAATGTTTTGCTAAAAGCTAACACAGGAGAGGTCGCATAGTGG
>PFBB01000029.1:5671-8518 GCA_002773475.1 Candidatus Harrisonbacteria bacterium CG10_big_fil_rev_8_21_14_0_10_44_23 | reverse complement strand
AAGGGACCGGGGGTTCGAATCCCCCCCTCAGCCAGTTAGAATACGTTTTTAACTTGTAATTCTACTCATAATAGAAACATATATATTTAATATGGATATATCACCCAGAGAAGAACAAAGAGCAGAAATACCCTCCCTCACTTCCGTAGAGCGCCGTATGGTCTTTGATTGGTCGGCCGAAAGAAGAAGCGGGTTGGTGAGTGGTAGTCAAACAGTATTGGCAGATTTTCTAGAATCAAAAGATGTAACGCCTGAGAATAAAAAAGCAATCACCGATCTATGGGGAAATGTCATTGGGATATTTCAAACACCACGCAATTCCACTCAAGAGCTCGTTATTAATGGTGAGTCCATAGCTAATTTTGATTCAAGTGAGTTGCCAACCCACTCGGAATATCATATAGCAAAAGTGGTCACTCTTGTCACTTCGCTCTATGACAAAGTAGTCCCAGCAGAATATCAGACATCTGAAAATGTACTAGCTCTTTCAATAAGCGCAATCATTCATGACATCGGATTGTTGCAAGAAGTGGGAGAAGACGGTCCGCAAGAAAGATTTTATAAGCATCATGAGCTGCGCGCATTGGCAATGGTCGATCCGATTGTTGAAGCGCTTCATCTTCCAGAATACGAAGAAGTTCCCGACAAAAAAAACGCATTCAAAAACAAAATCAAGATGTTCATTGCCTCAACGGTTCCGGCTTGGAATTTAGACTTTGGTCAGGGCGCGAAAATAAAAAGACTTATTCAACCAGAAGGCAACCCAATTTCTCTAGAAGAGGTTAAAAAAAATCTCAATCTTGAAGAAGGCGAACCTGACGCACTGACCAACACTGCTGAAAATCTTTTTCAAGTATTTGAATCTTTTTCTCAACAACCAAGCAACGAGATGTTGATGCTTGCTCAGGTCATGAGCGCAGCAGATCATGGTACATACATGCTTGAACCAAGTAGGATCTCCGAGATTATAGGACTTTGGCAGGAATTAAACCGGATGTGGATTGGATCAGATAACAAATTAACCCATCGATCATTGCCTCCAGAAACCGATAATTATTTACGGTATCTTACGTCTGGATTTGCTGGGATCCAATGGAAGACTTTTGGAGAGACTTTGAAAGAAATCGGAGATAACCCGTTTGTGAATGGCGAAACCCCAATTTCAGTAGCGGAGATGAAAACGTATGCCGAAAAAATTGTGCAGTTACTTGCGGAGAAGTCTGATTTTGATAGCTTACTCCGCTTTGAAGGGTCTTTTTCACCAATTCAACTGGTCGCGCTTGCCGGAGAAATGCAATTAGACAATAATCGCCAAGTGGTGGAGGCCATTGAAGTATTTTCAAAATCTTTTGCGTATAGTCCCAGTCGTACTCACAGTTTTGATGCTTTATCTACAAGTGTACTGAAACGAATGTATAAAAATATTTTACAAACTCAACGACCAGAGTTTTTAAAAAAAGCACTCAGCATCATGTTGGATGAGGTTGATGACGAGATGACTGATGCGGGCGTGCTCAATCTTCATATCGCTCCCCAAGCGTATATATCAGATACCGAAGAATCGCTCGAGGTTTTTCTTGATCATTTGCAAAAAGCCCACGGTCTTCTTGACGAAGCACATCATAAACGTATACAAACGATATATTTGACATTGAGAGAAGATCAGGGTGATGATATCAATCTATTTCGGCAAACCATAAAAAATTATGGTGCAGAAAATAAAAAGCCCCCATTGGGGCTGAGTATTGCATGTATTCCTTTTGGCATGTCGATTGCAAACCTTGTCGATCAAGAAAAAGACGAAACATATCCACTGCTTATCCATTTTGGTCTTGAGAAATCGGGAGATGCTATGAATGACAGATTAGATGAGCTCATGAATACTATCTCTCTTGACGACAGGACACTTCTTAGTAGAATGAGTATTCATATAGATGATAAATTT
Organism: Candidatus Harrisonbacteria bacterium CG10_big_fil_rev_8_21_14_0_10_44_23; assembly: GCA_002773475.1. Taxonomy (GTDB): domain Bacteria; phylum Patescibacteriota; class Minisyncoccia; order UBA6257; family 1-14-0-10-44-23; genus 1-14-0-10-44-23. Next base: position 6,573 of record PFBB01000029.1, on the reverse strand, counting down.
AGAGAATTTATGGATTATTATAAAAATCATCCAGAGCATCAAATTCTTTTAAAAGAGATTCCAAAATCAATAGCTCCCCTTGGCTATATGCTTACACAAGGGAATAAAGGATACGACACTATGGAAGAATTTTACGAGGTCTTTGGGTCAGGAATTCACGTTGGAAGTAATAATCCCTCTATGCATGGAGATCTCGGCCTTTCTGCTCAGCGCTTGGCTTATCAATTTTATAATTCTCATTAAGATAGTCGAAACATATTGCAAGATACTCCGCTCCCATTCCCTCTTAATCCTCAAAAATACGCGGGTGGACTTTTAGCACCTTGTCATCGCCAGGTTTTTTACTTCCTCTTCCATCGGTGTTACTGGTGAGGATGTAAAAGTAGCCATCGGGTAGGAGCTTAATCGTCCGCAATCTGCCAAACTGCCCGCCAAGAAATTCGGTGAGCTCTGGCATTGCATCGGTTTGTGGAGTGAGTCTATAGATTCGCTCACCCCTCAGTCCTGCAAAGAAAAAAGATCCGTTGGTGAATTCCAAACTTGCCGGAGCCCAGGTATCCTCACTTCCCGAGTGAATAAATGGAGCGATAGTATCTGGCAAAACCGTATCTCCGACAGAGTCGGGCCAGCCATAGTTTCCTGCCTTTACAATCTTGTTTACCTCGTCATGCCCTGTTTGTCCCCCAGAAGGGCCGTGCTCGCTCGCCCAAAGCTCTCCCTCACGATTCCATGCGAGTCCTTGTGGATTCCGATGTCCGTACGAATACACTGCATTACCAAACGGGTTGTCTGTTGGGATTGATCCGTCATCTTTAATCCTCAGTATCTTTCCCGCCAGAGAATCTCTATTTTGCGCCGCTTCCTCATCATCCGCATCACCAGTTGTAATATAGAGATATCTA
>PFBB01000029.1:0-5591 GCA_002773475.1 Candidatus Harrisonbacteria bacterium CG10_big_fil_rev_8_21_14_0_10_44_23 | reverse complement strand
ATAAAGATAAAGATAGTGGTTTGAGCTAAAATCCGGATGCAGTGCCGCACCCAGTAGTCCTCCCTCACCACTATGATGCACGCCCTGAATTGGAATCCTCGTGGTTTGATCGCCGTTTTTTGTGTATCTGACAAGATTTCCTGAGCGCTCGGTTATGACATAATCATTTTCTGACAGGTACAGTATCTCCCAAGGAATAGCAAGATCGGTCAAAAGAACTTCAATGTCATTTACATCTTTATCAGGAGTGCTCGGCTGAATATTCTCAAAATTTTTCCGAGGATTGAAAAAAATCGTTGCGATCAACTGCTCACGAAAATAAAAAGCAGTGGCAGCAACCACCATAAGTATTCCTACCAGTGCGACTAAAAATTTATTCATTGATGTATGGGTGCTTTGCTGATCCATGCATGTTTAGTATACTATGAAAAATAGTTATGGAAAAATAGATACCAGAGAAGTATTTGATCATATCTTGAAATTTTAGATTAAAAACAACCTTCTGTGAAAATCTATCAATTCCATTGCTACGTTATTGCATAGTTCCAAACGAGAAGACTCAATATATTTACAGGTATCCAGCTCATTGTGGCGATGTCTCATAATTACCATTGGGTGTTGTTTTCGAAAAACTCCTCTATAAAATAGCATAAGCGCCAATTAAGCAATAAATGGTTTTTTCTCCACATCTTTGAGGTATTGCATATCTGATTCAAACATGGTATTGAGTGAAAATGCTGCGACCCCTTTTGCGATTTATTGACGAGTTTGTTGTAATGCATGTTATAATAAAAACTATTATGGGAGATTTCATTCTTTCACTTTTCACATCATTTATTTTATTGGTAACAGGAAATCAGCAGGCTGCTTCGGTTGCCTCTACTGAATCTGTGTCACCTTCTCCATTGCCAGTGCCATCAATAACTGATGTGCCGTCACCAAAAAACTATTTTGACAAAAAGAAAAAAGAAGTATTCGTTTCTCCTCTACCAACAACTCAGCCTACAATAATTCAAGCAACTATACCTCCTCAAAAGGATCGTATTTATCCTACTACATACACTGTCACTATTGCGCCAAAAAATGATTTTATTCCGAAGGTTGTTATCGGTACATTCAGACCTAGCGGTGGAAACTGTGCATCAAATCCCAGTGGTTCGTACACGTTCACTGTTGCAAACTACAGCGAAGCAGACAATATCACCGGTGTCAAAATCAAAGGGTCTGCTGATGGTTTGACGCCGAACACCCGATACATTCTGAACGTTGGAAGCACACAACAGATGGGTGGTCGATCGATTTATACTGACGGGAACGGAAGCGTGTCTTTTGATATTCAAGATATTGCCTATACTGTGCATTACAAGGAAATATATTCACTGAGTATAGACCACCCCGACAAAATTTTTCCGAACAATGTTTGTCTTCTTGGCGACTTGAAAGACGGTTTGGGATAACTATAAATAAATGTATAACCTAAACATTAAACCCATACATATTGCAATCATTGGAAGTATTATCACGCTGATATTGGTAGGTGTATTTGTTTTTTCTACAAATTCAACCGAATTAAACGATTCATTTACAGCAAATAAACTGTCTCCTACCGAGGAAATCATCCCTTCAAAAAAAGTAAGGCAAAACATGCCACCGACATCAACAGGAAAGCCAATTGTTCCTTCGAAAAATATCACTACACCAACGTCTCAAACCGACATAACTTCACCTCAAGCATTTATTCTTGAGCCAAAAGATAACGCGGTTGTAACGCTTGGAACTGATGTAAAAATTGTTGCGAATGTAACTGATAATGTGAAGGTTGACCGTGTGGAGTTTTATGCGGGAAGTGGTGATTACCAACTTATTGGGACTGTGAGGAAGGCGCCATTCGAAGTCATCTGGAATGTCGATAACAGATTTGAAAATAGTGTCAATATCCCCGTTTATATTAAAGCGTTCGATACCTCAGGGAATAGAGCTGACTCTTCGATCCTTGTCAGAGCAAAAAACCCGTAGTTTATTTGAGACTATAGTCTCCGTACTTCCTGAGGATAAGAATTATTGCAAAAATTTGAAACGATATGTTAATATTAGAGAATTATGGAAACACCACCTGTATCGGAAACGGGCATCGTCCCACGATCAGACCTATTGATAAGGCATCAAACTCCCGTAATAGAAGGAATTCTGGGAGAAGAACGAATGGAAGCATTTATGCAATTCCATAGAGTACGAAGCTTCCTTGTCACTCCGAATGCTTCATTTAACGAAGTGCTCGACCGTGGCTCCAAGATGCTCAGAGAGAATCCTGACCAAGACAATCCTGAGTTGAGCAGTCTCGTCCAAAAAGGACAAGAAGAATTACTATATCAACTTCGGAACAATCCTCTTCCCCCCGAATTACTCAAGAGAACACACACAATACGACGGGCCATGAGCGAGAAGGATCTTATGCCCGCTGATCCACCAGAACTGTATATAGGCATTAGGGAAGCTGAAGTTGCGGTAGATAATATGACAGATCGCATAAAAGCTCTGGCACAAACATACTCTGCTCTTTCGAAAATCATTGAGCCAGGGCAGTTTCATGCACTCAGTCCTGAGCGACAAGAGTTATTGCTTGAAATTGTTTTTATGCTGAGAAACCAAACTTTTGGTAGTGATAAATCGTTTGATGAAAAACGCATGAAAGATTTAGCAAACAATCTGGGAATACCAGCATATGCCCCACCGAAAACTGCACCTCAGGGAGTCAATACAAAATACCTTCAAACACATATTTCTGCCGATATTACGCATCAAGGTATAGCAAAACTCACAAATCACCTTAAATCTCTCGAACAGTGGAAGGCACTTGATGCCGGTGAACTTGATGCAAAACAGAAGCGAGGACCAAACAACCCAAAGCCATCAATGCTAAACATCGGTAAAAGAACCAGTCCTTACATTCTTGAAGATAATTTCACCCCTCGAGACAGTGATGATTAAAGCTGCTATAAGATAATATTTTCCCAAAGAAAAAGTGCCCGGATTGCTGCATAAACAATCGTTTTGTTGCAAATGGGACATGATCTTCTACCATGAGAGGAGGTAGGTTAAACGAGTGAGGCAGAAATGGTCTACAATGAGGTTTTCACCTTTGAGTAATCTATATCTAAATGGCTGGATACGAAATTGCACACCCTCTTTTATCAATATATTTTTGATGTACTCTGTCCTGCCATCATTCGTCCGTTTTTCTAACTGCTGAATATGGGTTAACATATGTTTTGATGCACTATTTTACAATTAAATGATGCCGTCGATGTATACAAAATGCCGATGATTGTGGACATTAGCCAATTTTTGTTTCCTTTGCAATTCTTTAATAAACTGCATAAATTCTCCGCACAGGACGACATTAAGGCTCAATTTTAGATAAATAAGTCGTACAGAAAAAGGTAAGTTCAGCCAGTTGTACTTTTCTACCATCCCGATATTCTCTGCAATCTTCCATACTTTTGGATTTGCACTTGCGCGAAATACCTTTCCCTTTTCAGTTGCGACTGCCTTTTTGATAAGGGCAGTCGCAACAACCTTACCATGAAATTTTGATAAAACAGCAAGTGACCCTAGTTTTGACCAACCGCCAAATCTGTTGACCGCCAGAACTCCGGCAAACACGTTATCTTCACACGCTGCATAATACCCGTCAAAAAACCTCCACGTACGTGGTCCAACATAAGTAAGAAATGGGAAGTCCTTTGTGTCTGTGACCACTTGGGCAATATCTTCTATGGTTGGTGTTTGGGATTTGATTTGTAGTTTCACGGTGCAGCGTAATTATACGATATAATTGATGTGTGAGAAAAATAAACAACTCAGAATCGGATAATGCAATCATCATCTATCAATCAGCAGACGGAACACCGAGTATTGAGGTACGTATCGAAAATGAAACTGTCTGGCTCTCTATTGAGCAGATGACCCAACTATTTGATAAAGGTCGATCAACGATCAATGAACATAATCTCAATATCTACAAAGAGAAAGAACTTTCAGAAAAAGATTCAATGAGAAAAATCGGCATTTCCGATTTTTCTACCAAACCAACTAATTACTATAATCTTGACGTCATTATCTCCGTGGGATACCGCGTTAAATCTCTTCGAGGCACTCAATTTCGCCAATGGGCAACAGCACGACTTCGTGAATATATAGTCAAAGGTTTTGCAATGGACGACGACAGACTCAAGGAAATGGGCAGTGGCGGATACTGGAAAGAACTCCTAGCTCGTATCCGCGATATCCGCGCCAGCGAAAAGGTTTTTTATCGTCAGATCCTTGATATTTATGCAACGAGTATTGATTACGAACGAAACGCTGATACCTCAATTGCATTTTTCAAAAAAGTGCAGAATAAGGTGCACTACGCGGTGCATAACCAGACTGCGGCAGAAATTATCTGCAGTCGCGCAGATGCCGAAAAAGAATTTATGGGACTCACGACATTTCAAGGTGCACGGCCACATCTTACAGATGCAGTGATCGTCAAGAACTATTTGAATGAAAAAGAACTCCGAGCGCTTGGGCAAATTGTTTCAGGATATCTCGATTTTGCAGAGCGTCTAGCTGAGCGCAAAGTGCCGATGAAGATGAAAGATTGGGCGGACCACCTCGACGCTATACTGAGCGCTACTGGGGAACAACTACTGCTTGGCGCAGGATCTGTGAGCCACAAGAAAGCAGTAGAAAAAGCGAAGCGAGAATACACAAAATATCAGGCTAAAACATTGAGCGATGTAGAACATGCATATCTTGACAGCGTCAAAACAATCCAGAAAAAAGTTGAGAAAAAAGTGAAAAATCAAAAAACAAAAACATAAAACGCCATAACCATGATTCTCAAAGAACTAAAAAAATACGCAAGCGCCAAGCGGAAAACAACCAATGAATGGTTTTTCAAAACGGGCAAAGGGCAGTATGGCGATGGACAACCCTCCGCTACGCAATTGAGCGAATGGAAGAGGGAAAGAGAAAGAAATTTTTAACAATGAAGAATAAGGGTTAGAAAGTTGGTAAACTGCTAAAATACTCCTATGCAACTAAATAATCTCACGAAAGAAGAAAAACGAGTGATACTCGGCAAAGGAACCGAGGAGCCGCATGTCGGTAAATATGTAAACAATTCAGATCGTGGCGTGTACGTGTGCAGACAGTGCAATGCACCGCTGTATAACTCTAAGGATAAATTCGAGAGCAGTTGTGGTTGGCCCAGCTTTGACGATGAGGTTGCTGGTGCCGTAAAGCGCACGCTTGATGCTGATTGTGACCGTACCGAGATTACGTGCGCGCGTTGTGGCGGGCATTTGGGCCATGTATTTGAAGGCGAGCGATTGACCGACAAAAATATCCGACACTGTGTAAACTCGATTTCACTTCAATTTATTGAGGGAAAGTAACATCTCATAGTAAAAGGGATTATCCCTCATGTGAGGGATAATCCCTTTATTTAGAAGTCATCTATAAACTCAATGTTGCTTGTCATTCTGAACTTGTTTCTGAATACAGAAAGATGCTGATCCGCCAACTGGCGGACAGCATGACAGTAT
>PFBB01000033.1 GCA_002773475.1 Candidatus Harrisonbacteria bacterium CG10_big_fil_rev_8_21_14_0_10_44_23 | reverse complement strand
AAAGAGAAAAACGCCCCACAAATCTCTCTTTCTTCAAGTTTCACCGACCCAGAAACCGGATTTTCTTTCCCATCTATCGAGCCGCGCTTCTTCTCTTTCAACAGCCCCTATGGGGCATGTAAGGAGTGTCATGGTTTAGGTCGTAACCCTTTCGATTGGAATGCAATCTGCGATATTTGCCAAGGTAAACGGCTTCGCCCCGAAGCTCTCTCGGTGCGTATAGATAATTCAAATATTGACGACGTGGTGACCCTAACCATTGAGCGGGCCTATGAATGGTTTGCTGATCTACCAAACAAGCTCGGCAAAAACGAAAAAACCATCGCTAAAAGTATTTTGCACGAAATTACTGACCGCCTCGAGTTTTTACTAGAGGTGGGCTTAGACTACCTCACGCTCAATCGTGAATCCGGCACCCTTTCCGGAGGAGAAGCCCAACGCATTCGTCTAGCTTCTCAGATTGGATCTAAGCTGTCTGGCACCCTCTACGTTTTAGACGAACCGACTATCGGTCTGCACGAGCGCGACAACGAGCGACTAATTAAAACACTAAAAAGCATTCGCGATTTAGGCAACACAGTTTTAATTGTTGAGCACGACGAGAGAGTACTTAAAGAATCTGATTACTTTGTTGAGATAGGACCCGGTCCGGGCATACACGGTGGAGAAATTGTGGCTGAGGGAAAAACTGCTGAACTCTTAAAACAAAAAAACCCAAAATCGCTAACCTTAAAATATTTACACGGTATTGAAGAAATCCCAGTCCCTAAAACTAGGCGCAAGAAAGACAAAGGGAGCATAAAAATAATTGGTGCCCGCGGAAACAATATCAAAAACATCGACGTCGAAATTCCCCTTGGCCGCCTAGTTTGTTTCACCGGCGTATCTGGATCTGGTAAATCCACCCTCTTAGACGATATTTTTTATCGCAACGTTCAACGAAAGTTGGGCGGGTTTTCTCACTTTGAAGGAGTTTCAAAAGTAATTGGCACGGAATATATCAAAAAAATAGTTGAGATAAATCAATCTCCAATCGGTAAAACCCCTCGCTCAAATCCCGCCACCTACACCGGAGTGTTTACTCCAATAAGAGATTTATTTTCCCTCCTTCCTGAAGCCCGAGCCCGAAGTTATGGATCTAGTCGATTTAGTTTTAATGTACCCAGCCAGCGAGGCGGGGGCCGTTGTGAGGCCTGCCAAGGCGCCGGAGTTAAAATCATCGAGATGCACTTTCTCCCCGATGTTTATGTAAGTTGTGATGTCTGTAACGGAAAAAGATTTAACCGAGAAACTCTCGAAGTTAAATACAAGGGTTACAACATCTCTGACGTACTTGAAATGACGGTAGAAGACGCCTATAAACTTTTTGAAGATATCTACCACATAGCCGACAAACTAAAAGTCCTCCAAGAAGTTGGATTGGGCTATATCAAACTTGGCCAACGCGCCACTACATTATCGGGAGGAGAGGCTCAGCGTATCAAACTCTCTAAAGAGCTTGCCCGACCTCTTTCGCGCAATGTTCTTTTTATTCTTGACGAACCAACTACCGGCTTGCATTACGAAGACATTAAGATGCTGATGACTGTCTTAGAGAGATTGATAGACAAAGGCAACTCCGTCGTTTTGATCGAACACAACATGCACGTTATCAAAACCGCCGACTACATAATTGATATGGGGCCCGAAGCAGGGGAACACGGCGGAAAAATTATCACCTCTGGCACTCCAGAGCAGATCTCAGCAAACAAAAATTCATACACAGGCAAGTACCTCAAGGACTACTTGATAAAAAATGAAATAATTAATAAAACCGTCAAAAAAAGGTAGTTTAAAAGGAGTAATTCCAAGAAGGAAATAGTCTTAAAGGAAGTAACTTTCAAAAAGGAGTAATTCCAAGAAGGAAATATCTTCCCAAGGGAAATAGTTTAAAAGAAAAATAACCTCAAATTCAAAAAAATAACCCCACGCCTCTCTCCTCCGCTATGATACATCATAGCGGAGGAAGAAGAAGAGATGGGGCGACCCCTAAAGAATCAGTGGTAAATATTCAGGTTTAATTTAGAAACCAAGATCTTCCGTATTTTGTTTTTCGATAGCGCCCAGATTGTCGGGGTTTTGTATCGCGTTTCGCAAATTTTCTATTTTTTTCTTCTTGCCTTTTCTGCTTCGCTGGGATAGAAATGGTGTAATAGCTAATATAGTTTTGTTTTTTTAAACTAGTTTTCATCGCGCTAACCGTCTGATACGAGAGACCAATTGTTCCATTAAGCTTTCGATAGCTAGAGCCCTCGATAATTCGCTTAAATCCAAGCAGGCGTTTGGCTAAATTGTGCCTCTCATGCACGGTAAACAGGAGCTCAAAAAGTTTTTTCACCTCAGCTGATTTCCCCAGACTGGGTACTAATTCGTAAAAAGATTTTAGCACCTTATCTGCCCATTTATTTACCGAAGCCATGCTCTGAGGATCTTTAATCTTAGAAAAATGCATAGTTTTTTAATATAATTACAATTTGTTAGATCTCACCACCATTTATTAAAACTCACTAGGGGCTTAATCCACCCCAACAACATTCGCCACTCTCCTCCGCTATGATACATCATAGCGGAGGGGGTTTTCAAGCTAAAGCCTTGACCTATTTTGAACACAGTGGCTTCAAATGACCCTATGTGGCCGAAAACCTTTATTTTGACAAGCTCAGCAAAGAAGTATTATTATCTCAGACAGACCATGGAGGCACAATGAAAAAGAAATGCGGACGACCAGCGTTGTCGTTCGAAAAGAAAAGGCTACTAGTTAGCTTTCGCCTTCCCCAAGAGCTGCTTAGCCAACTTGCAGAAGAAGCTAGCAAGAGAGGAATTAGTAAAACCAGTCTCCTAGAGGCGGCCCTGCAAGGTTTTCTCAACAAAGAAGGGGAGACCCTAGAACGCAATTAAGGCGGGTTACACAAATAACCCGCCTTAGTTTTTGTGATGTCCATGTTGCGATAGCTCGGCAAGAAAAACTAAAAACCAGAGCAGATCTCAGCAAATAAAAATTCATACACAGGCAAGTATCTCAAGGATTGCTTATAGCTTTATAATAAATATAGGCCCACAGAAATGGAGGTACTATGTGCGAGAGTGAGCACATTCACGCTGTGGACGAGGACCATCCAGAGCGGGAATACTGCCGCGTCTGCGAGGTGGTCTTCCAGAAGAGCGGCCAGCACAGCAAGGTGGACTGCCATTGCCGTAAGTGCCACGCAGAGAGGCATCACGGCCAGTATGGCGCCGCCGTCGACCATCCCTCCGAGGAGGCCGCGTAGAGATGGTCTCCGCACATCGAACAAACCAGATGCGAGCAATGCTCGCATCTGGTTTTCCTTGCTATAAACAAACTTAAATCGTATCTTGTAATCAATGCCGCAGAACACCCTAAAAAAACTCAAAGTGAAAGCTAGTAGTGCTCCTAAGTCTCCCGGGGTGTATTTCTTCCGCCGAAGGCGGATCCGCCCGGGGCGGCGGTTCGAATATGAACCAATCTATATTGGCCGAGCTACTAAACTAAAAGATCGAATTTCTAGCTATTTTAATGCTAAAGATCCTCGAGTGAAAGAAATGGTTGCCACCGCGCATGACTTAAAGTGGCAAAAAACCGACACTTTGCTTGAATCAGTAATTCTTGAAGCCAACCTAATTAAAAAGTATCAACCTAAATATAATATCCGAGAAAAGGATAATAAATCCTTTACTTACTTAGTTTTCCTCAAGCAAGGTCAAGGTCCCGAGCTTACTAAGGGATTCCCGAAACCGCTCATTGTCCGAGGGCGAGAGTTAGCAAAGTATAGCGCGGCAAAAAACAGCGAAATTTTTGGTCCGTACAAAAGCTATTACATCCTACGAACAGTTTTAAAAATCTTGCGTCCAATTTTTCCATACTCAACCTGTAGGGCTGGAGCTAAACGCCCCTGTTTCCATTATCAAATCGGCCTATGTCCAGGGGTTTGTGTCGGTAAGGCAGACAAGAAAGAATACAATAAAAATATCCGCAATTTAATTCTCCTACTTAAAGGAGAGAAAAAGCGTTTATACAAAAGCTTAAAAGCCGTCGGCGACAAAGACACTATCAATGCCTTAAATCACGTTAATGACGTCGCCCTCCTCACCCAATCTTCCTCTTCGCTACTCACCGCCAACTGCCTGCCCGAATTGCATCTGGGCAAGGCGGGCTCGCCACTCACTCGTGTAGAGGGCTACGACATCTCTCATCTAAGGGGGAAAGAGGCAGTGGGGGCTATGGTGGTCTTTGAAAGCGCTGAGCCCAACCCCGATCAGTATCGCCTCTTTAAGATCAGGGGAGAAAAAACTCAGAGTGATGTAGACTCCCTTAAAGAAGTTTTAGATCGGCGCCTTAAACACAAAGAATGGCCCTACCCGGACATTCTCTTTGTTGATGGCGGCTTAGCCCAAGTAAGGATCATGAAGGCGGTTTTAACCTTGCACAACCTCAAGATTCCCGTGGTTGGTCTGTCTAAGGCGGGTAAGCACGCTGCCAGCGCGGCTAGGGGAGACAAGATGATAGTTCAAGGGATAAAACCCGAATCCAGGGATCTGATCGCTTCCAATAAAAGGCTCTTCCAAAAAGTCCGAGACGAAGCTCATAGGTTTTCAATCAAGGCTAGCAGGAGACAGAGAACGCAGGAACGAATAATCTAAATTAAAGGACTCTTAATATTTTTTAACCCCGGATTCGTTACTTGAGTATAAATCTGCGTAGTCCGAATATTAGAGTGGCCAAGCAGCGCTTGAACATAGCGCACGTCCGTCCCGTTTTCTAAGAGGTGTGTCGCGAACGAGTGCCGCAAAGAATGAAAGGTTGCCTCTTTCTTTATTCCGGTTTTTGCCAGGGCTTTGCGAAACATCTTTTGCACTGATGTAGTACTCAGCTCCCTGCCACGATTAGAGGGAAAGAGAAGATCGTTTGAGCTCTTCCCTGCGATTAGGTTCCTCAAATCATTTAGCAGTTTGTGTGGCAAAATGCTAATTCTGTCCTTTTTACCTTTTGCTCCCTTGATGTGTAGCATCAGCTCATCTAGGTCTAAGTCGCCAGCTTTCAAGCGCACCACCTCACTCACTCTCAATCCGCAAGCATAAGCAAGGGCGATCATAAGTCTATACTTATGATTTTCCACTGCTTCGATAACTTTCCTAACTTCTTCTCGGGATAGTACAATAGGCAGCTTCTTATTGCGTTTAGAGAACCTAAGATTGATTTTCTTGCGTTCGCCCAATACTTCCCTATAAAGAAATTTAAGGGCATTTAGGGCAAGGTTAATTGTTTGAGGGGATTGCCTGCGTTCGTGCTTACTCAATAGGAAATCTTCAACAATCAACTGGCTCTCACTTGAACCCTTATTTTCTGAGAAAGCAATATATTCTTTTATATAAAACAAATACGCCTTACGCGTTTGGGGGCTGTAGTTGCGAAGCCGCATCAGCCTATCCACTTTATCTAAAACATTCTGCATTAACATTATTCTAGCAAAGTTTGTATAACCTACAAAATTTGCTAGAATAGGGGTAAGTAGCTCGCATAAAAA
>PFBB01000017.1 GCA_002773475.1 Candidatus Harrisonbacteria bacterium CG10_big_fil_rev_8_21_14_0_10_44_23 | reverse complement strand
TGGCGGCAAATCGCAATAAAGGGGTTAGAGCCGCAGTTTTATATCAGTACGACGATGACATCATAACGCTTTCTCGCGAACACAACGATGCCAACGTGCTTTCAATTGCGGCGCGCTTTTTAAGTGAGGAAGAAGCGATAAGGGCGATCGGCAAATGGCTAAAAACGGATTTTTCAAAAGAAGAAAGGCACATTAGAAGAATTTCAAAATTTTAATATGGTCATCATTCCAGCCATTAATTGCAAGACCTTCGATGAGCTAAAGGAGCGTTTGAGTTTGCTTAGAGAATTTCCCGAAAAGCCAGAATGGATTCAGATTGATGTGGCGGACGGAATATTTACAAATGGTCACATAACTTGGCGAGACTTTTCTGATTTGGAGACTTTAGACATAGGATTTAATTTAGAGGTTCATATAATGGAGGTGGAGCCAGAGGAGACGGTCGATCGGTTTTTAGAATTAAGGGCAAAGAGGATTATCCTCCATCTTGAAAGTCGGTTCGATCTAGAAGGGACCTTTAATAGGGTTAAGGAATCGGGAGCCGAATTAATGTTGGCGATTAAGCCAGAAAGTGATTTAGATGATTTGAGCGCAGCAATTGATCAAGGTGTTTGTGATGGGGTGCAAATTTTGGCAGTTGATCCGGGGCTTTCCGGACAAAGCTTTAATGAGGAAGCAATTAATAAGATTATTTCTATTAAGGAACAATACCCAGACCTGCTGGTGGAGGTAGATGGCGGGATTAATTTAGAGAAAGCGGGACTTTGCAAAAGTGCGGGGGCAGATCAGCTCGTGGTTGGCTCCGCGATTTTTGAGGCGGAGGATTTGTTTGAAGCTTATAAAGCGTTGACTGAAGTTTAACTATTTTTGCCGCATTTTTATCTGGCGTGCGTGATATAATTATTTTATGCATTTGTCTCAGTCAAAAATAAAGGAGTTGGAATTAAGGGCCAACGACATGCGAGAGGAGTTGATGGAGGTCTTAGTCGAAGCTGGCTCAGGACACTCTGCGGGTCCGTTGGGGATGGCCGATATTTTTTCGGCTTTTTATTTTCACATTCTTAGCCACGATCCGAAAAATCCGGAGTGGGAAGATCGAGATAGATTAGTTCTTTCAAATGGGCATATTTGCCCCATCCAATATGTTTCTTTGGCAAATGCCGGTTATTTCGATAAAGAAGAGCTATTTACCCTAAGGAAGATTGACTCCCGTTTACAAGGTCACCCTCATCGCGGATCTTTGCCGGGGATTGAGACCACTTCTGGCCCACTTGGCTCTGGGTTGTCGCAAGCGATTGGTATAGCTGTTGCTGCAAAGCTTAATCAAAAAAGATATAGAGTTTACTGCTTGGCTTCAGACGGCGAGCACAACGAAGGGAATTGGTGGGAGGCAGTAATGCTGGCTGCAAAGATGCGAATCAACAACCTAACCGTTGTAGTTGATAGGAACAATATTCAAATTGATGGCTACACAGAGGACGTAATGCCGCTTGAGTCGTTGAGAGATAAATACGAGGCCTTTAATTGGCAGGTGCTGGAAATTGACGGGCACAAGATTGAGGCGATTGTTGATGCGGTCAATGAGGCAAAGGCGACGCTGGAGGCACCAACAGTCGTAATTGCACATACTATTCCTGGGAAGGGAGTTAGTTTTATGGAAGGCCAATATGGGTGGCACGGTAAACCACCAAAGCCCGAAGAGGCGGAAGAGGCACTTAAGGAACTGCGCAGTTTAGAGGGTAAAATACGAGGAGAACATGCTTAATAAAAAAGTGTATTTAGATAATAATTTGTTTTCGGACAAGGCTAAGCAGGCCGCTTTACGCGATGGTTATGGTGAGGGTTTGTTTGAGGCGGGAAAGAAAGATCCCAATGTTGTCGCTTTGTGCGCTGATTTAAAAGACTCTACGCGAAGTAATTTTTTTGCTAAAGCATTCCCAAATCGATTTTTTGAAATTGGGATAGCAGAACAAAACATGGTGGCAGTGGCGGCTGGATTAGCAGTTAGTGGCAAGATTCCTTTTGTTGCTTCGTACGCAACTTTTTCTCCCGGGAGAGCTTGGGAGCAAATTAGAACCACCGTTGCGTACAATGATGCAAATGTGAAAATTGCTGGGCACCACGCTGGCATATCGGTTGGTCCAGACGGGGCAACTCATCAAGCGATCGAAGATATCGCTACAATGCGAGCGATTCCAAACATGACAGTCATCGCTCCTTGTGATGCCAACGAGGCTAAAAAAGCGACCTTAGCAGCGGCAAAGTTTGTCGGCCCTATGTATCTTCGTTTTGCTAGAGAGAATACGCCAATTATGACGACGGCTAGAACGCCGTTTAAGCCGGGAAAGGCAGAAATATTTTACAGTAGCTCTAGGCCGCAGGTAGCAATTATTGCTTGCGGGCCACTAGTGCATAAAGCTTTGGTAGCGGCAAAGGAGCTAGAGAAGGAGAAAATCAAGACTATTGTAGTTAACTCACACACAATTAAGCCCTTAGACAGTAAAACCATCTTAGAAGTGGTGGAAAAGACTGGTGCAGTTGTGTCGGTTGAGGAGCATCAAGTTATCGGCGGTTTAGGGTCAGCCGTGGCGGAGCTTTTGGCCAAGGAAAAACCAACTCCAATGGAGTTTGTGGGTATGCAAGACGTATTTGGTGAGAGTGGAGAGCCGGAAGAGCTTTTGGATAAGTACAAGATGTCCGTTGAAGATATCAAGGAGGCTGTAAGAAAAGTTAAAAAGCGAAAATAAGAAACAAAAAAACTGCCCCTATCTGGGCAGTTTTTATTTAAACTTTTTTCGACTAGTCTTTGCTATATATAGTAGCGCAAGAGCATAGATGATGTGTTCGTCGAGTATGGGGTTATGCTCTGGGGGAATTTGAGCACCATAGATGGTTAGCATTAGTGCGGCACCAAGAGTCGCGCCAAATTTAGTATAGACGCCAAACATTAGACTGATGCCAAGAAATAGAAGAATAAGCATAAAGGCCCAGGCAATAATGGGGCTACCGGCAAGGCTGTGGTAGTAGTCAGCAAATGGCCCGCGTGCGGCGTAGTTTAAAAATCCAGCAGTCGGGGAGCCGCCTTTTAACCAAGCGTCAGAGCACATAGGCCCAATCTTTGCACAGGTAGAAAATCCAAGGCCAAAAAGTTTGTCTAGAAATGCCCAGAAAAATAGCCAGCCAAGAGCAATTCTTAAAATCGAAAGAAGGGTCTTTGATTTCCTCATATTAGCTCTAATTTTAGCATTGTTTAGGTAAAATACCGAAAATGAGAGCTTGTGCTACAATTAGTTTAAGATGAAAAATATCAATTTTGATGTTATTACAATTGGAACGGCGACGAAAGACGTTTTCTTGTTTAGCCCCCTGTTTAGGGTCTTAAAAGACGAGGAGCATTTAAAAAAGATCGGGTTTCCAGAGGGGAGAGCAGAATGTTTTGCTTTTGGGGGAAAGATAGATGTAGAAAAGGCAATATTTTCTACTGGTGGCGGCGCAGGGAACGCGGCGACGACATTTGCGCGTCAGGGCTATAAAACTGCAACAATAATTTCTGTCGGGGAAGACCCTCAAGGAGAGGAGATTGTGGGAGCGTTGGAGAAGGAAGGAGTGAGTGTTTTTGCTTCCAAGCACAAGAAGAAGACAAGCGCTTTCTCAACATTGTTGTTAACAGAATCTGGGGAAAGGACAGTGTTAGTGGCGCGAGGAGCGGCGAATGCTTTGGATCTTGGCCAGGTCTCTTTAAGAGACTTAAATGCTAAGTGGGTATACGTTAACCCTGGAGCAATTGATTTTACGACTATTGAGAAAGCAGTGATGACCTTTAAGAAAAAGGGCGCGAAGTTGGCAATTAATCCTTCGACGAATTATCTAAAGATGCCGAAGGCGAAGATAGTCAAACTTCTAAAGAAATTTGATGTGATTATATTAAATCGAGAAGAAGCGGTTATGTTGACCAAGCAGCCCCATGATGATGAAAGAAAGATTTTTAGGGCCTTCGAGAATATTAGCTCGGGAATTATTGTTATGACAGATGGCCCGGATGGAGCTTTGGTTTCGGACCATAAATTTATTTACCGAGCGGGGATATTTAAAGACAGCGGCGTGAAAGATAGGACGGGAGCTGGCGATGCCTTTGGGAGTGGGTTTGTTGCTAGCTTAGCTAGAGAAGAGTCAGTGAGTGAACCGATTATTAAGGAAGCGATTCGGATGGCTAGCGCCAACTCTACCGCAGTGGTGGAGCAGGTTGGTGCTAGGGACGGTATTTTAAGCTATTCTAGCTATCAACGTTCAAAACATTTTAAACGTTTACCAGTAAGGAAAATCTTTCTTTAGGAGTGAGCTTTATGGAAGACAATTATCGCTATTTTGCAAAATTGTTAAATGTTGATCCACTGCTTGTGGCTAAGTTGGATGCACAGATGCAGCAACATTTTGGCGATAAAGAGGTTTTACAAAGACTCAGGGGAGACAACGAAGAAAAGGTGGCAAAGACGCTATACAACATTAAGCCGGAGAATCGAGATAAAGTGGATTTAGTGGTGGCTAGACTAAGAGCACACGTTGCAGAAGATGAGGCGGAGCTCTTAGACTTATTGGATAGCGTGAGCGGGTACGATAAATTTGAGAAGGCAATAAAGCTAGTAAAGAAAATTCATCGACCTAAACTTGGATACTTTCTAAAACTAGAAAAAGCTAGGGAAATTTTGATGAAACGACCGCCAAAAAAGCTGTTGGACTTTGTTGGGCTTTCTTCGGTGGAGGAGCTGTTGGAGCAAATGGATATCATGGAAGTTTTTAGCGCTTTAAGATTTATTGAATCAAATGAGTGGATGCACGAAACCTTTGACGCTGTTTATAGTGGGTTGACCCCAGATGATTTTGAAAAAAGAAAAGTTGAAATCAAAGTTTTAGATAAACGCTGGAAAGAGGTGGCGCAGAAGTTTGTGGAGAAAAAACACCACAACGTAAGCCACTTAAAGGAATTGGGAGTTATATTCTTGAACCCTATCGAGGAGAGCTCTCCGGGCAAGTTTTTGCGGGACTTTGCCCTACTTTTACACTACATTCACGAGATTCGCTTTTATTCAAGATTATTTGAGCTATATTCTACTCGCCCACACTTTGCTACACATTTAAAATCCTTGCTACGAGGGGATGTGGCTGAAGCTAAAATAAGCGGGCCCAATTCTTGGCTAATAATCCAGCGTTATCTGTGGAAGGAGAACCCTCAAGACGAGAGACTATCTTTGCCAAGAATAAATCCAGAGTCCCTACATTGGCACCGAGCAGAGAGGGATTTGGCGCTCTACACCGACAATGGTGTGCCCCAGTTTAATATGCGCATTTGGAACGAGGCAGACTGGGCTGGTATGGTTTTAGATAACAAGGTAATTAGCTTCGATCTTGAAGATAACGTCATGAGCTTTGTGGATTTTTATGAAAAAGGACAAGTAAATTTGTTTAATTATCACCAGCGCGAAGCGCTTTGGACCAAGTTGTTTAGCGAATATGTCGGCGGAGATGACAAGCTAGAGGAATTGCTGATAAAAAGCTTTGAAGACGGAGTGGTTAGGGTTTAGGGACGAGGGGGAGTTAAAAGCTAAGAGTGGGGCGACACCCGAATTACACCCGAATTAATTCGGGTGTTGTTGTATAATGAAGTTAATGGCAAGAAGAAAAATTCAAAATAGAAATACTCGCAAACTCAGCGAGTCCGGCCAGGGGAGTATAAGTATTACTCTGCCAATTGAGCAGATTCGTAAACTAAAGTGGCGTAAGGGCCAGAAGGTTGTGGTGGAGCGTAGAGGCGAGACTCTGGTGATTAAGGATTGGAAAAAATAAATAAAAAATCTCCGGTGGGGAGATTTTGTATAGCTGTTTCTTTATTCTTCTTCCTCGTTTTGGTTTTTCTTTTTCTTTCTTAGGAAGGCGGGGATGTCCCAAATATTATCCTTCACTTTTTCTTCTGTGTCATCGTCTAGGCGAAGCTCTTCCTTGTGGTGCTTGCGTTCTTTTCTGGTTGAGACTGGCTCCGAAACTTTTGCTTCTTTTTCGGCTTCAGAGCTAAATAATTCGCGGCTGGATTTTTCGGTGGTTAGATCGATGATGTTTTCTTCGATTTCTTCTTCTGGAGTGTTAAACAGACTAGAGATTAGGCGCTCTCCAACTGGATTAGTGCCACCAGAGCTTGAGGCCTCGAACCCAGTGGCGATAAGAGTGACTTTAATGTGGCCTTTTTTGATCCGGCGATCATGGTAGGCGCCAAAGATGACCTTGGCGGAGGGATCAATGTTGGCGGTGATGTGTTTGGCGATCTCATTGATTTCTGACATTCGAACATCGCGGCCGCCAGAGATTCCAAACAATATTCCTTTTGCTCCATCGATAGAAAACTCTAGGAGGGGGGAGTTGAGAGCAAGTGCCGCGGCGGCGGCGGCTCGATTTTGACCACCGGCATGGCCAACCCCGACAAGAGCGGAGCCAGCTTCGCGCATCACAGCGTTGATATCGGCAAAATCCACATTGATCATTCCCGTGGTTGAAATTAATTCGGTGATTCCCTGAATAGCGTCTTTTAAAACATCGTCGATTCTTTCAAAGGCTTTTAAAATAGGGGTTTCTTTTTGGATGACATCAAAAATTTTGTCGTTTGGAACTACGATTAGGGCATCTACTTTGTCTTTCAGTCTGGAGATAGCCTCTTCGGCAACCTGAGCTCTCTGAGCTCCCTCAAAACTGAAGGGGCGAGTGACGATAGCAATTGTTAGGGCGCCGTGCTCGCGAGCGGCTTCGGCAACGATTGGCGAAGCGCCAGATCCGGTGCCACCACCCATTCCAGCGGTAATAAAGACGAGATCAGAGCCTTTGATTGAGTCAACGATCTCGGCTCGGTTTTCTTCGGCGGCTTGTTGGCCAAGAACCGGGTCCATTCCGGTGCCAAGGCCCCTAGTTAGATTGCGGCCAATATGTACTTTTTTTCGGGCATCGGTTTTTTCTAAATCTTGGGAGTCGGTATTGATAGCAATAAAATCAATTCCGCGGATATCGGAATTGCGACGCATTCGGCTAATAGCGTTTCCTCCTCCGCCACCAACGCCAAACACTTTTATTCGCACGCGATCAAAAGGAGCCCGGATCCTAGTTTTTACAGTGGGGTGGGAGAGGTTTGGTTGTGGCTTGATAGCCTTTTTCTTCGGTTTTGGCGCAGAAACTGACGAAGCTACCGGCTTTTTTGCTGGTTTAGCTTTGGAAGACTTCTGGGTTACCTTTTTAGGGGTGGTGGTAGATTTTTTAGTGCTTTTTTTCGCCTTTTTCTTCATGGAATGAAGTATTTAAGCACCTGTCGAAGCCAAGAGCCGGCTTGGCCAGGAATTCTGCTTTGTGGCGAATATTGTAGCTGATTATATAGCAAAAGTCCAATAACGGGGATAAAATCAATTTGCTCAGCTTCGATAGAAATTTCGGCACTATCGGGCTGGAGAAAGTTAAGATTGGGGTTGGCTAGCTGAACAGAAAAGCCGAGTTTCTCTTTTGCGAGGTCGATTAATCCCGGAAGCTTTGAGCCGCCGCCCAAAAGAACCGCTCCGGCGGGAAGTTGATTTTCTCTATCAACTTTTTTCATTTCTTCATTAACATATTCAAAGATTTCGGTCAGGCGAGCTTCAATTATTTGAGCGATAAACTTCTTAGATGCATTTCCTTGAGCTCTCTCATCTATCTTATTAAGGTCAATAGAGTCTTTTTTAAGGGCTTTCTTGGCACTAGCGGAGCCAAAAGAAAGTTTGATTTTTTCGGCAACATCAACGGGAATCTTTAACCCGATGGCTAGGTCGTTGGAGATGTGACCAGACCCGATTGGAACAAC
This sequence comes from Candidatus Harrisonbacteria bacterium CG10_big_fil_rev_8_21_14_0_10_44_23, assembly GCA_002773475.1. Taxonomy (GTDB): domain Bacteria; phylum Patescibacteriota; class Minisyncoccia; order UBA6257; family 1-14-0-10-44-23; genus 1-14-0-10-44-23. The sequence continues at coordinate 15,919 of PFBB01000017.1, read as the reverse complement.
GGCGGCGTGCAAGAGTTTTTGCTCCTCGTAAATTGCGATACTGGTCTTACCGTAGCCGATGTCGATTAAAACTACGCCCAATTCTTTTTGGTTTTTCGTTAGTGTAGCTTCAGCAGAGGCGAGGGGAGAAAAGATCACATCAAGCACCCCTCCACCAAGATCTTCAATGCATTTAGTAAGATTGTTTACTGCGGGGGCGAAGTCATCAATGATCAGGCTATTGGCTTCGAGGCGCTTACCAGTCATTCCTAGGGGATCTCGAATGCCCTCTTCTCCGTCGACGATAAACTCTTGGGTAAGAGGGTGAAGAATTATTCGATTAGGAGAAATGTTGATGGCCTGAGAAGACTGGGTGACGCGCTTGATGTCGTCCTGATAAATTTCATCGTCCGCCCGGGAAACAGCCACTACGCCTTTTGAGGTTTGAATATTTACTTTCTCGCTGCCAACGCTAAGAATTAGGTTGCGAATTGAACGAGGGTAATCCTCGTTGATCTCTTGGAGAGCGCGCCCAATGGATTGAGCTGCATCTGAAAAATTATCAATCATGCCGCGGCGCATTCCCATCGATGGAAAGCGCTTCAGATCTTTTAAAACGAATTCGTTTTGGTTTTTTTGTTCGGCGATGGCGGCCTTAATTTGAGAGGAGCCAACGTCTAGACCAACAATAAATTTACTCATAGTTAGGAAGGCACAAAGTATGGGGTAGGGGACTTGAAAAGCAAAAAAACCGACAAAATCTCCTTAGCAAAAGGCGTGAAGGAGTTTTTGCTCTTGCTCTTGCATGCTAATTGTATCATCTTTTCCTTGGTGGTCATATCCAAGTAAATGCAGAAAGCCGTGTATAAGTAGGGCTTCTAAGTCGTGTCCCTGACTTTGGATAACTTCGGGATTGAGGTATATCTCACCGAGGGGTTGTTGCTCTAGGTCGGGATGAGGAAAATCCTTTGGGGCCGGAAAGGATAGAACGTTTTTGTCCATTATCTCTTTATCAACTAAAAATACTTCGCAAAAATATCCATTCATTGAATGGATATTTTTATCAGGGCAAGCTTGTTCGCCCTTTTCTAATTGGGCGATGAGTTTTTGCCCAAGATTTTCGGCGATTGCAAGAAGTTTTTTAGAGTGGGGCTTTTCTCCCAAAGAATATACAGAGACTTTAGAAAGCATCTGAATTTTCAAGTTTTTGTTTTAAAAATTGGGATACCTGTTTACCATCAGCCTGTCCTTTGACTTTGGCCATCACCGCTTGCATCGCTGGGCCAAATTCGGTTAGTCCATCGGATTCGACTACGGATTTAATTACGGCTTTAAGATCATCCTCGCTCATTTGGGCGGGAAGATATTGGGCGATTGTGTCTAGCTCGCGTTGCTCTTTTTCGGCGAGATCAGCTCGTCCACCATCGTTATATGCTTGCACGGCTTCTTTGCGTTTTTTAGCCTCCTTGGACAAGACTTGGATCTGCTCCTCTTCGGTTAATTCGGTGATCTGAGGGTCTTTGGCTCGCTTAGCGATAATCTCGTTTTTAATAGCAGAAACTAGGCCACGTAAAAGCATGACTTTTTCTGGCTTAGATTCTTTGAGGGCCGTCTTGAGTTCGGCCTGAATGGTTTCGTATGCGTTCATGGGTCTAAAGTAGACCAAGTTTTCGCTTGCGCTTAAAGTCCTGCTTTTTTTCATCTCGATGAATGGCAGAAATTCGGCGATTGCGTTTTGAAACTGGCCGCGTAGTAAAGCGACGGTTGCGAGTCTCCTTCTTTAAGCCACCCTGTCTGGTTTTGCGGGTGAAGCGGTAGAGAAGAGAGCTATTAGTTTCATTTTTTCGTTTGTTTACTTGCATAAAATCAATGTCGTCCTATTCTACTGTATCTTTTCTGGATTGGCAAGCTTAGCTATTTAATGATCTTATTAAACACCGTATTTAGGTCGTTTGTGGGCGGATTGCTAACTATGCTGTGCATGCTGCGGATGGTGCCATCGCCATCTCCTTTATAGCGGGGGATGATGTGAACATGGAGGTGGTTAATACTCTGCCCAGCCTCTTCCCCATGATTTATCCCTATACTAAAGCCAACTGGGTCTAGATCTGACTCAGCGAGTGTTTTGGTAACCCTTTTTACGGTTTTAAAAAGATTAGAGACGGTTTCTTCGTCGGCTTCAATTAGGTTGGAAACAGCCTTTTTAGGAATTACCAAGGTGTGACCTTCTGAGCAGGGGTTAGCGTCCAAGAAGGCAAGAGTATTTTCATCTTCGTAGAGGATTTCAGCTGGAATTTCCTTGCTGATGATTTTTTCGAATATGGTAGACATCGTTTAGAGCCTTTTCTTTAATGCGCTTGCTAGTTTGGCCAAAGGAACAGTCTCTTGTGCGCCAGTCTTCATGTCGCGGATGATAACTGTTTCTTCATAAGCTTCTTTCTGACCAAAAATCAGAGCAGTTTTGGAGCCAGCCTTGTCGGCAATTTTTAGCTGAGCAGCCAAGGAGGCTTTTCCAAGGGCCTCTTGTACTGGGATCTTGGCATCGCGAAGCTGCTCGATGAGGGCGAGGCTTTTTCGTTTTGCTAAGTCGCCAATGTGGATTAGGAAGACTTTTTCTTTGGCTTTTGGTAGGACCTGGATTTCTTTCTTTTTGATAACATCAAGCACGCGGTCGATGCCGATGGCGACTCCGGTAGCTGGAGTTGGCTTTCCACCAAATTGCTCAACCAAGTAATCGTAGCGACCGCCACCTCCGAGAGAGAAGTTCAATTCGTCTTCGGCTTCGTTTTCTGGATCAAGGATAAATTCGAATACGGTGTGAGTATAATAATCTAATCCGCGCACCAAGGTGTGGTCTAGGGTATAGGGGAGACCAAGATCTTCGAGATATTCCAAAACTGACATAAAGTGCTTTTTAGAATCAGAGTCTAGGTGATCAAGGATGGTTGGAGCCTCTTCTTTCATCTCTTGGATGTTTTTGTCTTTGCTGTCGAGAAGACGGAGAGGGTTTTTTTCTAGTCGCTTTTTCTGCTCAACGGTTAAAAGTTTTTGCTTTTCTTTAAAGAAGGCTTTTAGCTTTTGGATGTATGTAGTCCGGCAGCGTGGGGTGCCAATGGTGTTAATGTGGATTGAGCAGTTTTTGATTTTCATCATCTCGATAAAGCGGAATCCAGCCAAAATCACCTGGGCGTCGTAGAGGGGGTCAATTTTGCTAGAAAATACCTCAAATCCAGCTTGGTGGAGTTGTCTGTAGCGGCCTAGCTGAGGCTTGTCGTGGCGGAAAAATGGCCCGTAATAGCTTAATTTTACCGGGTGGGGCCAACTCTTCATCCCATGCTCTAAATAAGCTCTGACGACCCCTGGGGTGCCTTCTGGGCGGAGTGCTAGGGTGTCTTTACCAGATCGGGTCTTAACATAATACATTTCCTTACTGACTAGGTCAGCTTCAGGGTTGGAGCGCTCGTAGAGGCTTAACTGCTCAACTATCGGAGTAGTGATTGGTTGGAAGTTGTAGTAATTTGCCACCTCTTTGTAGGTTGAATAAGCCTTTTCCCAAAGTGGTTGCTCTTTTGGTAGAATGTCGCGCATTCCTCGAATGGACTGGTTAGAATCTTTTTTATTTGAAGGCTTTTTGGTCTTTTTATTTTTTTCCATATTTTGTTTAGTAGCTAGGGATTGCGATTGTGCCGAATTCAGAGAAGGGGAATAGTTTTAGGCGGACTAGACCAACAATATTGTCTTCGCTGAGTGTCCCCCAGTTGCGAGAGTCGAAGCTGTTGGAGCGATTATCTCCCAACACGAAGTATTCGTTGTCCTGGAGAATAATATCGGCATGGCCGGAGGTTAGCAAGTTTTGGTCCAGATACAGCTCGTCGATGATTCTTAAATCTTCCGGAGCGTTCTTAGGGGCAATTTTTACGGATCCAGACTCGATAACCACTCTTTCACCTGGCAGGCCGATGACTCTTTTGATGAAAAAGGATGATTTATCGGCGGGATAATGGAAGACTATCACCTCGCCTCGAGCTGGCTCGCGGAAATAATAGGTTGCTTCATCTATTAGAAGGTAGTTGCCGTCCTCAAAGTTTGGCTCCATGCTTGCCCCGCTTACTAAAAACGGCTGCATAATAAAGCTGCGAATGAAAAATACGGTCAAAAGGGCGATAAGCACCACTTCTAAAATTTCCCAAATTCCAGCAATGAAATCTCTCATCTTGTTTGACTATTAGTGAAGAAATTTGCTTAAAAATACAACAGTACTTGGATTTTACTATACCAACTCGTCAAAAGCAATTAAAAACTAGATAAATTTTGATAATTTCTTTAGTGTGGGGGTATACTAACATAGATATGGTGATTAAAGCGATTATAGGAATTGGCAATCCCGGACCCAAGTATGAGCGGACTTTTCATAATGCGGGAATGGTGGTTGCGAATAAAATAGAGAAGCTAGCCCAAGAAAGTCTGCCGGGTGTGCAATTTTTGTATTCTGATAAATTTATGAATCAATCAGGACCGGCGGTAAAAGACCTTTTGAAGAATAAAAACTTTGATATTCAAAACTGCATAATTTGTCACGATGATAGCGATCTATCCTTGGGGACGTTTAAGCTAAGCCGAGATAGGTCGGGAGCGGGCCACCGAGGGGCGGAGAGTATTATTGCTAGCTTCGGTACACAGGATTTTTGGAGGCTAAGAATTGGGATTAGAAACCCGAAAGAAAAAATTCGGCAGAAAGCCGAAGATTTTGTGCTTAAACATTTTGGATTTTTTGCTAATCGGGCGTTTTCTAAAGTCGCAGAACAAGCCCTAGTTGAAATAGAGAGAATCGTTGGTTAGCTACCGCGTCTCTGGGGTGGGGATTTCTTTTAGTTGGGCTCGAATATTTAGGGTGAGGGACAGGGAGACTGTGCCGTCAGGCTGGGATTTTATGTTGGAGAGAGGTAAGTTGATATTGGTGAAATAGGGGTCTTCCTCTAGGGACTTTTTAAACTCGAGGGCGGTTATTTCTGAGTTGCTATTGGCGTTGATCAATATAACTGAATTTTGCTTATCGAAAAATATGCGGTTTATCGTGGCTAAACCTGCTGCATGAGTGCGGACGTTTTCGATTACCGGAGAAAATGGAGTCTCTTCCTTTTCTACCTTTTCGATTGTGGCTATTAAGGAATTGAATTCTTCAGCCCGAGTTTGATAGTTGTTGTACTCTTCTTGATAGGTCAGGGTGGCGCCCCCAAGCTCGTCCAATCCCTGATTTAGCTGAGTTTGGAGCAGTAAAAAATCTAAACCAGCAAAGGAGAGGATCATAAATAATAAAGTGGTGACAGAAATCTTTCTCCACATTTTAATAAAGGACAAGCTTTTGCTGTGATAATAACCTTGCTGGATATTGCTTTTTCCCAAACTGATGTAGACATCTTTGGATCGAGGGATTAAGCCCCGAAGGCAGGCGCCGAGGACTGGAAACCATGGAGGGGTGACGGGAAGATCGGGGATAGAGAGCTCGACTGCTTCAACCCGAAACTCTTTTTCTAATAATTGAGATATGTCGTACTCGAAGAAGGGAGATAGAATGACAGCTTTTTCAATCCGGTGTTTTGTCTTTCCGTGGTAAAAGTTTAGGACTTTTTGTAGGTCTTGTTTAAAGAATTGCTGAATGTGCTCAAACTCAATTTTCTCCTCCGGGTTTTTTAAGAGATCCTTCCAGGCGTTAAAGTGGTTAAAATAAAGAGCGTCGTTTTTAATAATCAACAGTAAGACACCCTCGCTGTTGGTGTAAACAACTAGATAATTTGCCTTTTTGCTGTCTTGGGACCAACGATCCTTTAGGAGTCTGGCGATTGCTGCGCCAGGGAATTCAATCGAGCTAACATCAAAGCCGGCTTGGAAGAGAATGCTGGTGTACTGGTCGACAATTTTGTTGTTGGCAAAGGCTCCGAGCAGCTCTAAATTAGTCCCGTCTGTTGCTTTGCCGATTTCTTGCCAATCGTAATAATTGTTTTCGATATCTTGCGGGGAGAGACCCTGCAGATTTAGATCGATGGCTTCTTTTAGGTCTTCTCCTTCTAGGTCGGGAGTATTAAAGGCTTGAGTGAAGACTAGGAAAGAAGAAAGAATGAGGTTAACGTGAACAGTTTTTCCTTTTGGAGAAACGCGTTTTTGAAGCTTAACTAGGGCCTCAAAGAGTTTGCGCCGTTCCTTAATTTCTCCGTTGACAATAGTTTTTGGAGCGAGCTTTACTGAGGCTTGGGTGACGCTCTTAAGATTTCGCACCGAAACGTAACGAACTGAATCGTGCGATATCTCTAATCCGCCGATTTTGGGATCGGGGGAGAGGAGGGACATGATTTTGGATGCGAAGAGGAGTTTCATTATAGTGGTGTGTCTAAAACTGAAGTTACACTTAGCTCTCCGGTTACTGGATCTATATTAACAATAGCAATTAGTTGGTGCTTCTTAGTAAAGGCGCTTCCAACGGAGGTGATTTGAGTAGTGCCACTGCCGCTACAGGTATCTTTACAAATAGTTACGTCTGCCTCTCTTTGACCAACGGTGAGAGTGTAGTTGCTCGCGCAGCTAGCGTTTGGACAGTCTTTATCTAAAATAATTTTTACTATTGCGTCATCAACTCCAGATTGGGCGGCTAAGAGTGCCTCATTAGCGAGGCGGGTACCATAAACACTGGTGTTGAGATAGTAAATTAAAAGCGTGCTGGCGATTGCGACTTCGATTAATAGGGCGCCAAAGAGGAGAATGGTGGGCAGGGAGGCTACTCCGTTAATTTTTTTTAGAAGCTTTTTTAGATTTACCATTTTAGTAGCTCCAGGAGATAATTATATCACGCACGGTTGGTGTTTCGGTCCTATCTATATCGGACTCGATGAACACTTTGTAGCGAACATATTGCTGCTTATTGTGGTTGGCTTTTGAAAGGGTGATTTGGGTGTCTGGGCCGGTGGGTTGATAGTAGGTGGCGCTAGATCCATCTGGGCCAATAAAATCCCACGGCCCCGAAGAAGAGTCGGACGTAGCAATTTGAAATTTTACTGCAGTTCCGGCTGGGAGAGATCCTTGCCACATGACCGAGTTGAAGGTAGCACCTTGAGTTTTTTGTGTGTCAAAAATACTGGAAGTTAGGGTGGAAGAAATCACTTCAGATCCCCAGAGGGTTTTAACTTTGTAGTCGCTTGTTCCGCACGAGCCCGAGTCGGAACAGTTAAAACTAATCCAGCCGATTATGTCGTTCCAAGCCCAGCCAGTAAACTCACCGGTAGCAGTGTCGATGCTAACATCATAGGTTGTTGGACTGGTGGAGGCAAAACTAATCCAGCCGATTATGTCGTTCCAAGCCCAGCCAGATAGGTTGCCACTGCCGTCGTTTAGAACTTCGTAGGAATTAGAGCAGTCTGCCGCTGGGGATGTAGCGCAATTGAGAGCAATTTCACCCACAGAGCTGGAAGCATAGCCGTTAATAGTGGTAGAGGTTATCTGAACGTTGCCGGTATTAAAATCTATCCAGCCGATAACATCATTCCAAGCCCAGTGATCTACTTCGTCTATGTTTGCGCTAGAACTAGCGGTCTGGCCACTGAAGTTTTCTATGAATATCTCACCCGATACGGAGAAATTGATATTTGTTGATGTTGCAAACAGATTATTTACGGTGGTTATGGGGCCAGGTTGATCAGCTCCCCCTGACCAGTCAGTTTGGTGGAAAACGGCATTGCCGTAACTGGTTATGTAGCGGACAAAGCTTAATGATCCACTATTGCCATCTTGATCCCATGCAGTAGTGAGAGTGATTTTTTTTGTGGCGGGGTCCCAGGATCCGCCGGAGGCAACAACATTGTTTTCTCCATCTCGGTAAACGTCGTCTAATATAAATGACTGCTCAAAACTATATTGATCTACTTGGACTGTGGTGGTGCCAGAGACGACAGCATAAAAACTACCACTGGAGGTGGTGTGATAGGGGGTGGAGGTGCTTAAATCTCGGACATCGTTCCAGTCGTTGCGGGAAATAGCAACGATTTCTTCGGCAATTTTATGGTTTAGCTCAGAGGCAATTTGACTAAATTGGTTATCGTTTCCCACTCTCAGCGATAAAACTATGGCGCCAACGGCTCCGGCAATAAAAATGCTGGATAGGCCGACCCCGATGACGACCTCAATCAGGGATTGCCCACGGTTTTTTAAGGTAGATTTATTCATAGTCGATACCTCCAGAGCCATTAATTGAAATGCTGAAGTTGCTTGAGGAGTCGCTGACAGACTCAACAACAATTGCGTTTACCGTGCTGGGTTCTCCATTTATTTTAGAAAAGGCGACGTTGTAGCGTACACTAGATGCTGGATAGGAAAAGGTGAGGTTTTTCTTCATGAGTCGACTGTCTAGGGTTGTCCCAGGAACACTAACAGTGGTGCTAGCAAAAGACCCTTCGTTCACCTGGAATAAGGTGTATTCATCTCGGCCGGATGGATTGTTATAAAAAGAGACTCCCCAGCGGCTAGATTCTTCTTGACTCATGGATTTTTCTTGAGCACTGCGGAGCATTGCTGCGATGGTCTTGGTTTCGGTTTCTAGGTCTTGAGTCGCAAGAAAGCGAGCAATGTTAGGAATGGCGATAGTGGCAATGATTAATCCGATGGCAAGGACCACGGCAAGCTCTATGAAGGTGAATCCTTTTTGATTGTTTATTTTTTTTGACATGCTTTAGAGCTGTCCGACCAATTGATATACGGGGACGATGATTGCAAGGGCGATTAGACCAATGACCGAACCGATTCCAAGAAGTAATACTGGCTCGATGAAAGAAACTGCACTTTTGATAGAAGAATCAATTTCCGATTCATAGAATTTACTGAGGGTTTCGAGAACTTCCTCAATGTGGCCAGCCTTTTCGGAGATGGAAATAAGGTTGGAGACGACAAAGGGGAAGGCAGCTTCTTGTTTAAATGCGTCTCCAAGGGAAACACCCTGAGATATTTTCTCTCGAGCGCGATGGATGCCATTCTTAACATCTGGATGGCTGACTGTATTAGCGGTGATTTGCAGAGCCTCCATGATTGGCACACCGGCCTTAAGGAGAGCGGCCAGCGTAGAGGCAAATCGCTGAATGGCTAGGCGGAAGACAATGGTTTTTATTACGGGCACCTTTGTCCTAAAACGAAGGAAGAACTTTTTCCCAGCTCTGGATTTGAAGAATATAACTAGCCCGATTGATAGCCCGATTGATAGCCCGATCAGTAGCCACAAATTGGCATTGATAAATAGACCAACCGCAAAGACGGCGCGGGAAAATGCTGGCGGCTCAAATCCACCACCGGTAAAAACATTGGCTAGTTTTGGTAGGGCAAAGGTGACCAAAAAGATCAAAATACCCATAGAAAGGGTTAATAGGATAATGGGATAAATAAGAGCGCCCTTAATTTTGGCTCGAAGATCCTTTTCCTTTGCTAATGTATCACTTAGATCAAAGAAGACTTCTTGTAGGTTTCCCGAAGACTCTCCAGATCTTACTAAGTTAACAAAAACAGGGGAGAAATAGTCGGAGTATTTCTCAAAAACACTATAAAATGGTTGTCCGCGTTCAAGGTTTTCACGGATTTCAATAAGTAGGGCACGAAGAGCTGGTTTATCAAAGTCGGCGATTAAGATATTGATGGCTTGGAATAGGTCGGTGCCAACTTTAAGCATGATAGATAGGTATTTGGCCAAAAAGATTTGGTCGGTGAGGGTAATCTTTTTTCCAAAAAGCTTCGCCTTACCAGAAGACTCAGAGTCTTTAACAATTTTTATTGATACTGGCTTTAGGCCTTTTTGAGAAAGGAACTGCAGAAGGTGGGCGGTGCTTTCGGCTTGCTGATTGCCTTCAACCACTCTCCCTCCGTCAGCTGATGCAACGTAGTGAAATTTTGGCATGCAAAATAAGGATTATAGAAATTTTGAAACACCCGTAGACGGGTTGTACTTAAATTATATCACGAGAAAATGAGGAAAATTGCCTTTCTCCGGGAATTATTCTCGAATAACTCTTAAGACTTCTTCAATGCTAGTTTGACCCTGTTGGGCTTTTTCTAAACCATCTTCAAACATGGCCTTCATACCATTTTTCCTAGCCAAGTTACGCAACCCGCTAAGGGTAAATCCTTTCGCGACAATGTATTGGCGAATCTCTTCGTCAACGTCTAATATTTCATAAATACCCATTCGGCCCTGATAGCCGCTTTTACCACAGGTCGGGCATCCCTTTCCTTTAAAAAATAGTTTTGGAAGGTGGACATCTTCGGGGAGACCGAGGTCTTTCATTTGCTCTCTGATGGTGGCAATAATCTCTGGCGTTGGTTCATATGAATAGATGCAGTCAGAACAAAGTCGACGAACTAAGCGTTGAGCTAGTACAGCGTTTAGAACAGCGGAGATAAGGAAGAGGGGGACTTTCATGTCTGCTAATCGAGGAATGGAGGTTGGGGCATCGTTGGTGTGGAGGGAGCTGAGGAGTAAGTGACCGGTAAGAGCGGCGTGAACCGAAATTTCAGCGGTTTCTAGATCTCGAATTTCACCGACCATAATAATGTTTGGGTCTTGACGCAAAATTGATCGAAGGGCGCTGGCAAAGCTGATCCCAGCGTCGGGATTTACCTGGGTTTGATTAATGTAAGGCATGTTGTACTCGATCGGGTCTTCAACCGTAACAATATTTACCTCTGGTTTGTTGAGGAGGTTTAAGATGGAGTACATCGTGGTGGATTTACCAGACCCAGTTGGACCAGTGATAAGAAACGTCCCAAATGTTTTAGAGGCATTTTTGTTAACTTTTTCGATAGTGGCCTTACTCATACCTAGCTCTTCGTAAGAAAGAATGTGGCTAGAAGCTCCCAAAAGACGCAAAACTAGCTTTTCTCCGTACATGGTGGGTAGGATAGAGAGACGGATGTCGATGCTTTGGTCGCCGATCTTGTAACGGAAGCGACCATCCTGAGGTTTGGCGTGTTCGTCTAGCTTTGCCCCTCCAAGAATCTTAAAACGAGCAACGATGGCTGGGTGAATACCTTTTTGAATTCGGATAACCTCACGCAAGACACCATCGATGCGGAAACGAACTAAAGTTTCGGTTTCGAGGGCCTCTATGTGAATATCAGATGCTCTCGAGGATACTGCATAGGAAAGCAGGTTGTCGGTAATGGCGATGATTGGCACCTCTTGAGCCGCCTCTTCACCGCGCTTGGTTTTTAGCTTTAAGGAATCCTCAATGTTTTTTTGGATAACATTGCGGAAGTTCTCAACTTGTTTTTTACCGTACAGAGCAAAAATGTCTCCAAAGTCCTCTCGAGGAGCAAGAAACGGATTAACTTGAGCGGCGAGTTTTTTCTGAAGGTATTGAATTGCCGTTAGGTCGCTAGGGTCGGTCATAGCTACGTCGACGCTGCCGTTGGGTTGGCGACGGAAAGGGAGGACGAGGTGCTGGCGAGCGTAGTCCTCAGAGATTAGGTGCAGAATTTCTTGGTCGACAGCATTTTTGTCGAGACTAACTAAAGGAACGCCATAATATTCACCAAGAATATTGTTGTAATACTCAGGGGTAATTACGCCACGACCAAGCAGGAGGTGGGCGGGGGATTGGTTGGCGATTTTAGCCTCTTGCTCGATAGCGGCGAACTCTTCTTCAGTGCTTAAACCATCGGCAACCAAAATCTTCTTTAATTCTTCTTTTGGGATCTGCAGCATATTGGATGTGCTTTTATTTTAGCACGATCTTAAATTAGCTGGAGGTAAAGATTAGGACCTTAAGCCAAGGGACGTAACTAATTAGATAGGCTTTTGTGAATATTGTAATGACCGCAGCTGGCAGCCAAAAATAATAAAAAGATAGACGGTCGATGCGATGCCTGATGATAAAATACGCCAACAGATAGAGAAGATAGAGGGCTAGGGTGGCGGTAATAAAAACGATCCAGAGGGGGTGGGGACTGAGAAAAATTCCCAAGGTAATTAAATATGGTTCCTCTTTCTCAAATACCTTAGTCATGGCTTTTTTACTCTTTAAAATACTAACGAGAGAGATTAGAGCAATAATTAAGCTGAGGAGGTAGGGCGCGAAGAAGCGGCGATAGGAAATATAAAAGAAGTAGCTAATGCTTTTAAATGGAGGAGCTAAGAAGCGTCCGGGCGGCGGAGAAGATATCCAATCAACAAACACTTGGTGACTTTGTTGTATGAGGATAAGCGATATTATAAATATGCTTAAGATGAGTAGATGCTTTCTGTATCGAACCAAATAGGAGCGCAGACTAAGCTGCGCTCCTATTGTTAATACCAGAATTGTAATTGATACAATCTGAACTAAAGACATTAGATATCTAGACCTGGTTCTGAGCCAACCTCATAAATTGTTGCGCTGTTTCCACCATCAGAATCTTCAACGCTGTCTTCACCTCCTTGTGCATAGCGAAGTGATTCCATGTCGGCGTTAAGCTCAAAAGTCTTGTTGGTGTTATCGCAAGCGTAGGAGTAGAAGTTAGTAGTATCGTTGGTTGGGTCGACTGGAAGGTTGGATAGTGGAGCTCCAGAAGAAATACTGCTGAAGTCTACTGGGATCCAACCAGTACCATCAACGGTGCGGTCAGTGTCATAGTTAACTGTTTTCGTGCCGTGGCGTGATCCACAACCGGTAGCCAAACCGCTGGCTAGGTTTACATAGCATCGGCTCGAGCAGGCGGTGGTGGCCCCATCTAGATCTGGACTGGTTACGGTGGCTAAATATAGGCTTAGGGCAGAACGGGTTGTGCTTAGGTCAGAAATTCTTTGACTGTCCCGACCTTGGGCAAACAATTGTGCTGGGTTTAGAACCAACACGGTGATAGTTGCTAACACCGCCAAGATTCCAATAACGATCAGCAACTCGATTAGGGTAAATCCTTTTTTTCTCATATTTTTTTTAATTAATTACGTTTATAGATTTAGGTCGGGATCTGAACCGACCTCGTAGACATCGTTGTCATCACCGCCATCGGTTGACTCAACGTCGTCCTGGCCGCTATTGGCATAGCGATTACTTTCCATTATAGCATTCAATTCGACCGTTTTGTTAGTGTTGTCGCAGGCGTAGGCGTAAAAATAGTCAGTAGTGTTGATTGGGTCGCGGGGAAGCGTGGAAAGAGGTGAAGCACCCGCGGTCAAAGTTAGATTAACTGGAACCCAGCCAGTGCCGTCGATAGCGAACACTTCTGACAGAGCCGGAACGTCGGTGGTTGAAGAGGTGAACGGGCTAGTGGTTCCATCAACAGAAGCAGTGTAATTGGTTCCACAGGTGAACCCGGCACCTAGTTCAAGGTTGGGGACTCGAACAGTACCCATATAAACATTTAGAGCTTTATATGTAGTAGACAGGTCAGCAATACGTTGACTGTCTCGACCTTGGGCAAATAATTGGGCGGGATTGAGTGCGAGCACGGTTATGGTTGCTAGGACAGCTAAGATTCCAATAACGATCAAGAGCTCAATTAGGGTAAATCCTTTTCTCATATTTAGTAGGTTAATGTTTTTATCCCGACGACGCGGATTCTTAATATAAGAATATCACTACTTTGGAGAAGGTTTTGACGGAATGTGGATAAATGTGTTTATTCGGGAACATAGTTATCAGCACCCGCATCCATAAAGGCTTTAACGCGCTTGATTAAATCATCTATCATTATTTGCGCTTTGATAAAATAATCCACAGCCCCAAGATCTTGCGCTCTCTTTACGTCTTCTTTTTGGCTAAGGTTGGAAATAATCATGAAGGGGGGACGTTTTATTTCTGGGTTATTTTGCACTTCTTCCATCACCTCAAATCCGAGGCGCTTGGGCAAAATCAAATCTAGCAAGACTAAATCAGGCGTTTCTTTCTTGAGGGCTTCGATGGCTTCTTCTCCGTCAGTGGCCAAGGCAACTCGAAAATTCTCACGATGTAAGCGGTTTTTAATTAGGGACGAAAGAAATTCGTCGTCCTCTACAAGAAGAATTTTTTTATCGGTATCTGCCATTACCATATATTATAGCAAATTGGATTAAAGAGAGGAGAGAAAACAAAAAACGCCAAGAATATTGGCGTTTTTTGTTTTCTAGCAATTTCTAATTATCCTGACCGGTCGTGACTTATGGCTCCACGACCAAAACCAATTGTTGCTTCTAACCGAAGTTAGAATCGACTTTTCTTTTTTCAAAGAAAAAAGAAAAAGTTTAATTGATCCACGCACAGCTTCCGCTACGCGTGCCTTGTTACGACTTATGCCATGTCACTGAGCTTACCTTAGTACCGTCGAAACGATCCTTCGGGTATTCCCAGCTCCCTTGCATTGACGGGCGGTGAGTACAAGACTCGAGAACGTATTCACCGCGGCGTGCTGATCCGCGATTACTAGCGATTCCGACTTCACGGAGTCGAGTTGCAGACTCCGATCCGAACTGAGACTGGTTTTAAGGGATTAGCTCCACCTCACGGTTTGGCAACCCGTTGTACCAGCCATTGTAGCGCGAGTGTTGCCCCAGACATCAAAGGGCCATGCTGATTTGGCGTCATCCATTCCTTCCTCCCCCCACTCTTGGCCCGAGTTTTCACTCCGGCAAAAAGTGGGGGGCGGTCCTGTGTGACACTTGTAACACACAGTATGGGTTGCGCTCGTTACCCCACTTAAGGGAACACTTCAAAGCACGAGCTGACGACAACCATGCAGCACCTGTCCTAGTGCTCCGAAGAGGGGACTTAATTTCTTAAGTCTTTCACTAGAGTGTCAAGTCTGGGTAAGGTTCTTCGCTGATCGTCGAATTAAACCTCACGCTCCACCGCTTGTGCGAGTCCCCGTCTATTCCTTTGAGTTTTAGCCTTGCGGCCGTACTTCCCAGGCGGTTCACTTAACGCGTTAGCTACACCACTGGAAGGGTCGATACTTCCAACAGTTAGTGAACATCGTTTACGGCGTGGACTACTGGGGTATCTAATCCCATTCGCTACCCACGCTTTCGCACCTGAGTGTCAGGAGTGTGCCAGTTACATGCCTTCGCCTTTGGTGTTCCCCACGATATCAACGGATTTCACCCCTACACCGTGAGTTCCAGTAACCTCTCACACCCTCTAGTTCGATCGTATCTTCTGCAGACCCACTGTTAAGCAGTTGGGATTTTACAGAAGACGCATCGAACCACCTACGTGCGCTTTACGCCCAATGATTCCGGATAACGCTTGGAGCCCTCGTATTACCGCTGCTGCTGGCACGAGGTTTGCAGCTCCTTATTCCTACAGTACCGTCAACTAATAAATTAGCTTCTTCCTGTAGAAAAGCAGTTTACGACCCGGAGGCCTTCATCCTGCACGCGGCATTGCTCCATCACACTTTCGTGCATTGTGGAATATTCTCGACTGCAGCCACCCGTAGGTGTCTGGGCAGTGTCTCAGTCCCAGTGTTGGGGATCAGCCTCTCAGCCCCCCTACCGGTCATAGCCTTGGTGAGCTTCTACCTCACCAACAAGCTGATCGGGCCTAGGTCCATCCTGAAGCCTCTTGCGAGATTTACTCTTGCGAGACTATCGGGCATTACTTCCGGTTTCCCGGAGCTATTCCCGTCTTCAGGGTAGGTAACCAAGGTGTTACTAACCCGTTTGCCACTCTTTGTTAAAAACAAAGCGTTCGACTTGCATGCCTTATCCATGCCGCCAGCGTTCATCCTGGACCAGGATCAAATCCTCGATAATAAGTAGTTTGTTAGTAAACAGGGCCGAAGCTCTGTTTACTAGCGACTACTTGAAATAGATCAGGACAATTAGAAATTGCTTGACGTAATTACTACTACTATTCAATTTTCAAAGAACTTTAGGTGTGGACCCATCCCTCGCACAGAGAGTGGTGATATCACTAGTAGATAATTTTAGTGAAAATCAATACACCTACCTCGAGATCCT
>PFBB01000016.1:6070-6236 GCA_002773475.1 Candidatus Harrisonbacteria bacterium CG10_big_fil_rev_8_21_14_0_10_44_23 | reverse complement strand
TGGCGCCCCTTTCTTTCATCACTCCGATTACCTGAAATGGGCTGGAGCCAATTTTCACCCTCTGCCCAATCGGATCTTCCTCCGCAAATAAATCCTTCGCCGCCTCCGACCCTAAAACAATTACTCTAGTCGATCCTCGCTCCTCCTCTTCGGTAAAAAATCTTCC
>PFBB01000016.1:5821-5962 GCA_002773475.1 Candidatus Harrisonbacteria bacterium CG10_big_fil_rev_8_21_14_0_10_44_23 | reverse complement strand
CCTCTCACATACGGAGCCGCCGCTTCCACCTGAGGCAATTCTCTTCCAATCGCCTCAATATCCTCTTTTTTTAACGTTGTTATATTGATTCCCAAAACCGAAGCAGGAGGACTATCCTCCTCGCTAGCTCCTGGCATAATA
>PFBB01000016.1:0-5753 GCA_002773475.1 Candidatus Harrisonbacteria bacterium CG10_big_fil_rev_8_21_14_0_10_44_23 | reverse complement strand
GCCTAAGGAGTTGACCAAAATAAAGGAGCTAATGCCGATAATAATTCCCAACATCGTTAAAACCGCTCGGCTCTTGTTGGCCCAGATAGTTCGCCACGCTACTTTAATATATTCAGCTAAATCCATAAAATAGATTAGCTATTTTATAAACTCTCCTTTTCTGGCGATCCTGCGCTTGCTTACCTTCCTGTCTTCCACAATATCTCCATCTTTCAGGGCGATTATCCGCTTCGCCGCTTCAGCCGCAAATGTTTCGTGAGTGACTAGAACAATCGTTCGATTCTCATCATCATTTAAATCCTGCAAAATCTCCATAATTTGTGAGCCAGTCTTACTATCCAGGTTTCCAGTTGGCTCATCCGCAAAAATAACTTTTGGATCATTAATCAGGGCTCGCGCAATGGCCACCCTTTGCTTTTCTCCACCAGAGAGCTGATTAGAGAAATGATGGATCCGGTGCGACATCCCAACCTTCTCCAGCACCTCTTTTGCTTTCTTTTGGGCCTTTTCCCTATCCATTTGCGCATACACCAGCGGCAATTCAACATTCTCTAAGACAGTGGTTCTCGGCAAAAGGTTAAAGGCTTGAAAAACAAATCCGGCACTTTTATTCCTCAGGTCCGCAAGAAAGTCATCATCTTTATATTTAATCTCCTTCTCCTGAAACTCATAAACCCCACCAGTCGGCCGATCCAAAAAACCCAGAATGTGCATCAAGGTTGATTTGCCACTTCCCGAGGGGCCCATGATCGCCACAAACTCACCCTCCTCGATTTCAAGATCTACCCCTTTGAGTGCCTCCGTTTTTACCTCACCAGATTGGTAGGTTTTCGAAACTTTTTCTAATTTAATCAACATGGCTTTAATTCTCTCCAACAATCACTTCTTCGCCCAATTTTAGACCAGATAAGATCTCAACATAAAAGTCTCCCTTTAGCCCAACCTCAATTTCTCTCGGTTGCGCTCGTCCACCAGAGAGCACCTCCAGCTCTAAAGTTTTCTTTGAACTAGTTATCGCCCTCCTTGGAAGGGTTAACACATTATTTTTCTCAGCAACCACCATTGTTAGATTAACTGTCATACCGGGTCTGATCCGTGGATCGAGTTCGGCAAATTCAAAGAAGGTCTTGTAATAAACCACTCCATCAATAATAGTCTCGGCTGGCTCGATTTTTGTAATTACTAGATCAAATTCTTGATCTGAGCCAAATGCATCTAGAGTAGCAATAATCTTTTGTGCGGCCTCAACGTCAGCAATGTCCACCTCAGGAATGTTGGCGCTCACCTCTAGGTTGTCGCCTTGCATAACAAAAAATATCTCATCCGCGCTGGTGACGTATTCGCCGACATCTCTATCTCCGGAAGCCACTATTCCATCTATTGGTGAAGTTAACACCGTGTCAGACAAACGCCTTTGAGCGACGTTTAATGCAACTTGCTTGCTGGACAAGGCTGAAGTCGCACTTCGATAATCACTTTGAGCGTTGTTGTATGCCAAAGTATTGTTTACTGCTTGATCGGCAATATCATTCCTTAAATCTAGCTCGGCAGTTAGGGCTAGGTCAATCTTATCCTGCACGCCCGCCACCTCAGTTCTATATCCCTCAATCGTAGTTGCCGTCACCAAGTCAGTGTCCAAGATACTAATTACCCTCGACAGCTTGCTGACCGAATCTCTCAAAGTTAATAGCTCTGGTCGGATTTTTTGCAAAGTATCATCGATCTCTTCTCGAGTAGCGCTAACCGGCAAAGTGGCCAAAAGCGCTTCAAGTCTAGCAAACGCCCTTTTAGCTGGACCATATGCCGCTTCCGCCGCATCAACGATATCTTCCTTGGCGGAAGTATTTTCCTTTAAGTTTACAGATATTTCCGAAATTAAGCTGCTACCTCCAGAATAGTATGTCTGGAATGCTCCATAAGATTGCTGGGCTGAAGTCAGGATGTTGGAAAAGACTGAGGGCGCATTATCATATAGTTGTTGTAAGGATTGCTGGTTAGATACGCCCTGATCTGCGAAAGACTGACTTTCGTTTGTTAAGCTCGTTCTCGCAGAGTCATAATCCGCCCTAGCTCGCAAAACTGCATCATATAGCTCTCCTGCTTCAAGTCGCGCCAAAACCTGCCCCTTTTTTACCCCCTCACCAACCTCAACTAACAACTCGCCAATTACTCCACTTGCTTCAAAACTCAAAGAAGCCGCATTTTTTGCTTGAATATTGCCAGTCGCGGTCACGGTTTCTTGTACGTCCCTCTTTTCCACCGTCACGGTCTCATATTTGTTTCCACCACCCGTACCGATAATTATTAAAAGTACCAGCACAATTGCGCTGGTTATTATCCAAAATTTCTTACTTCGACGCTTAAAAAAGCCCAAAAATCCTTTCATATTATTTTCTCAATTCTTTAATTGCCCGACTTATACTATAGTAGACGCTTTTACTAAAACTCTCTTTGGGACGCCAACTCTTTGGCAGACACCAGCGAATTGGCTTATCACCAAAAAAGATAAATAAAAGCAGCACTAGCGATACAATAACGACAAAGTCCACCTGACTAGGAAAGTGGTAGCTACAAAAAACATCCAACCTCTCCCCAGTGCAGCTTAATAATAGCCCTAATTCATCAACAATTAAACCCAACCCCACCCCGATGACATAGCTTAGGAAGTTGTGAATCCTTCCCCTGTTGGTTAATACCGCGCCAATCGCGGCCACAGCTAAAAGGAACATGCCGTGATAAAAGTGGTGAATGTGGTATCCAGAAATAAAAATATAGAACGGAACAAACAATGAATACAGGTGAGCCAATATAAACGTCAACAAAAAAGCAATCAAAATATTAAAAAGAAGTCGCGATGCTTCTTTGTGCCACAGATTGGCCATTCTCTTCTCAATATTTTTTACCCACTTCATATTTCAACTTCTTACTTCTTATTCCTTCCTTTCCCTCTCTCTTCCTCCTCCTTCCCTTCTTCGTGCTCCTCCCTTCTTACTACTTACTTCTTATTCATAATGATATAATAAAATCAACCTTAACTAAAGACTAAATTTATGTTTGAAACTAATCCAGAAACATTAGAGAAAGAAATTTCGGACTTAGAAATTAAGCTAGAAGCAAAAAAGAAATTTTTAGCTGAAAGTGGCCAAGAGGCTCGCCCAGAAAAGGAAGTTTTTAGAGATGTCTTTCGAGAACACGCCGGTAGCCCCGGATCGTCAGTAAAAGTAGAAAACTTTAATACTGCCGCAATCGCTCCAACCACCTCTCAAAAAGACGACGACCAAAAAGAAGAAGACAAAACCATCGAAGGGCTGGTTCAATTGGCTTTTGATAAAGGCCTAACAGCAAGTGTAGAAAAAGCCAAAAAACTCTCCGACCCCTACCTCGAAGATCGTCTGCACGATGTTTTAGTAGATGAATATTATCAAAAACTTCTCGATTCTCGAAAAATCATAAGTTAAAGCCATGGAACGCGCTCTTTTTGCGGCATTAATTCTAGTCTCTACCCTAGCGCTCGTCGCGCTACTTATTGCAATCCTAAAATCGCGCCTCCTCCGGCGGGGCATGGTCTCAAAGTCTCTTCAACTCCAGCTTTTCAAAATCCAGCTACCCCGCCTTCTCCAAGAAGAGGGAGAAAAAATATCAACAGCAGAAATTAGGGAGAAAATATCCCTTATGGAACAATTTTACTCCCAGTTAGCCAACATAAAAGTTAGCGGTCTAAAATCAATCCTTTATGGACCGCTTTTTTTCGCCCTCGAGATGGCCGTCCCTAATAATGAAAAAGAGCTACACTTTTATGTCGCCGTACCTCGAAGATATGCTCCCAGCGCAGAAAAGACCATTCACGGAATTTATGCCGATGCACACATTGAGCCATGCAAGGATTACAATATTTTCAGTCCCGACAGTGAAGTTGCCGCCGCCAACATCAAAAGCAAGCATCGCTATTTCCCCATAAAAAACTACAACAACCTTGAGTCTGATCCGCTCTCGAGCCTAATTACCGCCTTCTCCAAGGTGGGCGACCATAAAGAAGGGCTTGCTATTCAACTAATTCTCCAACCCGCCTCATCTTCAGTTGCGAGCCATCTATCTAAAGTTCTTTCCAATCTTAGAAAAGGTAAGAGCCTCAAAGAAGCCGAAGCTCATGCTAAGAAAAACGATAATTTAATTTCTGCTCCCCAGAAAGAGGAAGACAAGCAAAAAGAAAAAGCCAGTTTTGGCCCTACTGACGAAAAATTGATTGAAAGTTTCCAGAAAAAAAGCTCTAAAAACATTTTTACCACCAACATTCGCGCCTTTGCCTCTGCCGCCACTCAGGAACGCGCCGATAGCCTTTTACAGGAAATCACTACTCCTTTTACCCAGTTTGCCAACGGCGATGTAAACTCGATAGTCGCCAAATCTCAGACCGGCCGGCAAAAGCAAAGACTCGCCTATGAATTCTCCTTCCGCTTACCCAGCAACTTAAACCAGAGCTATCTATCCACCGAAGAGCTCGCCTCTATCTTCCACCTCCCCAACACCTTCCTATCCGTCCCTCACTTAGCCACCACTAAGGCAAAACTAGCCCCTGCGCCGTCCAATCTCCCTCGAGAGGGTCTTTTACTAGGTTTAAATAATTATCGTGGTGTAGAGAGCGAGGTGCGTATGAGCGAAAAAGATCGCGCTCGCCACTTTTATGTAATCGGCCAAACCGGAACTGGTAAGTCTGTTTTCCTCCAAAATCTGATTATTCAGGATATTCAGGCCGGCAAAGGAGTCTGCTTTATCGATCCCCACGGTGATGGAGTGGAAGAAATCCTTACCCAAATTCCCCTAGAACGAATTAAAGACGTGGTTTACTTTAATCCATCCGACATTGACCGCCCAATGGGTATGAACCTGTTGGAATACGATCCAAAATTTCCAGAGCACAAAACCTTTATCATCAACGAGCTTCTTGAGATATTTAATAAACTCTACGATATGAAGACTGCCGGTGGGCCAATGTTTGAGCAGTATTTTAGAAATGCCACCGCCCTCGTTATGGACGACCCAGAATCGGGAAACACTCTGCTCGAGATTAACCGCATATTTGTTGATAAGGCCTTCCGCGATCTCAAGCTTTCAAAAACCACCAATCCATTAGTCAAAACTTTTTGGCGCGAAGTCGCTGAAAAAGCCGGAGGTGAAGCCAGCCTGCAAAATATCGTCCCCTACATCTCCTCTAAATTCGACTCCTTCTTATCCAACGAAATAATGCGTCCAATTGTCTCCCAAGAAAAATCTTCTTTCCGAATGCGCGAGATTATGGATCAACAAAAGATTCTCTTAGTTAATCTATCAAAGGGAAGGCTGGGAGAGCTCAACTCCTCGCTTATCGGACTAATTATTGTCGGCAAAATATTAATGGCCGCCTTCAGCCGCGCCGACCTCTCTCAAGAGGAACGCAAACCTTTTTATCTCTACATCGACGAGTTCCAAAACGTCACCACCAACACCATCGAAACAATCCTGTCTGAGGCCAGAAAATATCAGCTCAACCTCACGGTGGCCCATCAATTTATTGACCAACTGTCCGAAGAAATCCGCAAAGGAGTCTTTGGCAACGTTGGCTCAATTGCCGCTTTTCGAGTCGGCACTGAAGATGGAGAGTTTCTAGAGAAACAATTCTCCCCTGTTTTTTCCCGTCGCGATCTAATCAATATAGATAACTTCAATTGCTATCTTCGCATGCTAATTAATGGCCAAACTGCGCCCGCATTTTCTAT
>PFBB01000019.1:5928-6096 GCA_002773475.1 Candidatus Harrisonbacteria bacterium CG10_big_fil_rev_8_21_14_0_10_44_23 | reverse complement strand
AGAATTAATGGAAGGAAGAGTCCGTTGGCATTGCTGGGCTCTGGTTTGGATTATCACTCTTCGGCCGAGGAGGGGTTGGCAATGCACCGAGAGTTTGAGGCGAGTGGGGTGGAGCGGCGATTGGGAGTGATGGATTTTGCCGCCGCTTTGGCAATGGGGTTTCAAACT
>PFBB01000019.1:0-5868 GCA_002773475.1 Candidatus Harrisonbacteria bacterium CG10_big_fil_rev_8_21_14_0_10_44_23 | reverse complement strand
TTGCTGCAAGAGAGCAAAGGGCGCACGATAAGGCGTGGCGTCAAACAGTTAGGGTATTTAGGGGCACCAGTGGAAGGAATAAGGGGTATTGTTTTACTCGCAACCTGATCTATCACCAAGGATTAATAAATATAAGAAAGATTTTGGAAAAGGGAGAAATTACCGAGGAGCAAATGCTCTTAGGGAAATTTGATCCTGGAAATGAAGAGCACCTACGTATTTTACGCGGGCTTGGGATTTTGTAGTATTTATTTTAGTTTTGTGCCCCCACAAGGAATCGAACCTTGATCAATTGGTTAAGAGCCAACTGCTTTACCACTAAGCTATGGGGGCGACTAAGCAGGGTTATATTACCGACTTTTTAGGCTTTTGGAAAGAGGCGATTGCTATTTTCGCTATTTTTCGGTATTTTATATACATCTTCTAGATTGGCCCCATCGTCTAACGGCTAGGACGTGTCCCTTTCACGGACAAAATAGGAGTTCGATTCTCCTTGGGGTCACAGATTTATATCTAAACAAAATAATGGCAAATTTAGTCACCCTAGATACTAAATTAAAAGACCTAAAGAGTGTTGGTGGTAAGTATCTACCAAAATTAGAAAAGCTGGGCATTATAACTGTCCGAGATTTATTTTGGCATTTCCCAAACCGGTATGAAGACTTTTCCCGGGTGGTGAAAATATCACAACTGAGAACGGGCGAGCGAGTTACAATCCGAGCTGAAGTAAAAAAGATTAATGTGCGGCGATCATTCCGCCGGCACATGACCATAACGGAAGTTATCGTAAATGATGGGACGGCGGGAATACCACTGGTTTGGTTTAATCAGCATTTTATTGCCAAGACCTTTAAAGAGGGGATGTGGGTCTCTTTTGCTGGCAAGGTGTTTACTACCCCAAAGGGGAATCTTTCGATTTCTAACCCCAAGTTTGAAATATTAAGAGAAAACTCTGAAACAACCCATACAGCCGGATTAATTGCAGTTTATCCAGAGACTCGAGGAATAACCTCGAAGGGCATCCGCCACCTTTTAGACTTATTTTTCCCAATTGTGGATTTGCCGAGAGATTTTATCCCCACTCTAATTTTAAAGAAGCACAATTTACCAGAGCTTTCTAATGCGTTGCGTTGGGTACACAAACCGAGGTTGGCCGAACAAGCAGAGCAAGCTCAAAAAAGGTTCTCTTTTGAATATTTGTATTTGTTGCAACTAAACAATTTACTGCTTCGAGCATCTTTAGCCAAAGAAACAGCACCAAAATTAGAATTTTCTAAAACAGAGCTAAGCAAGTTACTCAAAAGGCTGCCGTTTGAATTAACGGGAGCACAAAAGCAGACATTGGATGAAATTTTAGAGGACATTGCTGGAGCCAAGCCAATGAACCGCCTTCTTCAGGGAGATGTGGGAAGCGGAAAGACGGTGGTGGTGGCACTTGCTAGTATTATTGCAGCCGAGAACGACTACCAATCGGTATTTATGGCACCGACTGAAGTTTTAGCAAGACAGCACTATCAGACATTTTTAAAAATGTTTGGCCACTTAGAATGCGGAGTGGGCTTGGTGACTGCGAGTGAAACTAGGGTTTTTCATCGAAGGGGCAAAGACGAAAAGAAAACTAAAGCACAAATGCGAAAATTGATTGAGTCTGGAGAAGTTTCGATAATAATCGGGACACACAGTTTGATCGCAGGGGGGAGTAAGACTAAGCCGCTAAAATTTCCTAAGTTAGCTCTGGCGGTGGTGGACGAACAACATCGATTTGGCGTAAAACAGAGAGCGGCTCTTTTGAAGCAGGGCAGTAAGCTATTGCCCCACTTTTTGTCTATGAGTGCTACCCCCATTCCGCGAACCCTAACCCTTACTGTTTTTGGCGATTTAGATTTGTCTACTATTAATGAATTGCCAAAAGGGAGGAAAAAGATTGTTTCAAAAATTGTTGATCCCAAAAACCGGGGGAAGGCCTATAGTTTTATCCGGCAAAATGTTGAAGCGGGAAGGCAAGTATTTTTCATTTTCCCTCGGATTGAGAAAACTGAATTAACCGATGAGCAGAAGCAAGATAAAAGAAGTGCAATGTGGCAAAATGTTAAATCGGTGAAAGAGGAGTTTGATAAACTTTCTAGGATTGTTTTTCCTAATCTGAAATTAGCGATGCTTCATGGAAAGTTGAAAGCCGAAGAAAAAGCGCGGGTAATGAATGAGTTTAAAGAAGGGAAGATAGACATCTTGGTTTCCACCTCCGTTGTTGAGGTGGGGGTTGATGTGGCCAACGCAACAGTGATGGTAATTGAAGGGGCGGAGCGGTTTGGTTTGAGCCAGTTGTATCAATTCCGAGGACGAGTTGGTCGAGGAGAGCACCAATCTTTTTGTTTACTTTTCACCGATAGCCATACGGAGACAACCCATAAACGTTTGGAGGCGCTAATCAGCGCAAAGAATGGCTTTGAATTGGCAGAGATCGATTTACAGATGCGAGGTCCGGGAGAATTTTTTGGAAATAAACAAACTGGAATACCAGATATGGCGATGGACGCTCTTTCCGATATGCAGCTGGTCAAAAAAGCTCAAGACGCGGCGAAGGCGACATTAAAAGGAGATCCGGGTTTAAAGGAAAATAAAGAATTGGCGAACAAATTAGAGAAAATGAATAATAAAATCCATTTGGAATAATATGATCGCGATTTTACACAACATCCGAAGTTTGCATAATGTTGGGTCAATTTTCCGCACCGCCGATGGGGCAGGGGTGGAAAAACTTTACCTAGGTGGATTTACACCGGGGCCTTATGATCGGGTGGGAATTTTGCGTTCTCAGTTTGGCAAGACTGCGCTAGGTGCTGAGGAATTTATTGATTGGGAGTTAAATGAAAAAACTCCAGAGTTGATGGAGAAGCTAAAGAACGGTGGATTTAAAATTGTTGCCGTAGAGTTGGACGATAGGGCAGTGGATTATAGAGATCTAGACAAGGAAAAATTCCCCCCCAAGAAAACAGCTTTTATTTTCGGACACGAAGTTGATGGTGTGCCGAAGGATGTTTTAGATGTTGCGGATGCTATAGTTAAGATACCGATGCACGGAAGAAAAGAATCACTTAACGTTTCGGTGGCATTTGGGGTGATTGCATTTGAATTTTCAAAAAATGACTAGAATTATATTTTTCGTCTTTATATTTTTAGCGGCAGTAGTTTTTAGTTTTTGGTTGCTATTTAGGACAGATAATCCAGAAAGGAACGAAAAAAGTATTGTTCGAATTAATGGTACAAAATACGAAGTTGAGCTGGCTAAGACATTAACCGAACAGAAACTGGGTCTATCCAACAGGGCCGAACTAAAAGAGACAGCGGGGATGCTGTTTGTTTTTCCCCTAGTTCAAAGTAGGGATTTTCATATGCGAGGAATGCAATTTCCTTTAGACTTTGTTTGGATTAGAGATGGAAGGGTGGTTGGGACTACGGAAAATGCGAGACCAGCGAGTGAAATAGGCTTTAAGGTGTATCCATCACCAGAGAAGGTTGATATGGTTTTAGAGATTAACGCTGGAGAAGTGGAAAATAGGAAAATAAGCGTTGGAGATAGTATGGAGCTAGTGGTAAAATAAAGACAACATGAGAAAAATTGCAATCAACGGCTTCGGAAGAATTGGTAGGCTGTTTTTGCGCCAAGCATTGGAAGAGCCCGGAATGAGAGTAGTGGCGATAAATGATTTAGGCGACATCAATAATCTGGCCTATTTATTAAAATATGACTCGGTTTATCGAACTTTAGATAAAAAAATTTCTATTATCGATGATGAGCTGGTGGTTGACGGAAAGAAAATTAAAGTCTTTCAGGAAAAGGATCCGGCCAATCTTCCGTGGGCTGATATGGGTATAGATATTGTGGTGGAGGCAACGGGGATTTTTACAAAGTTTGAGACTGCGGGAGCACACATCACAAAAGCAGGCGCGAGAAGGGTGGTGATTACCGCTCCGGCTAAAGACGAGGAGGGAAAGAATGGCGGGAAAACGGTTTTGATGGGAGTAAATGAAGGAGATTTGGCAACTTGCAAGATATCTTCTAACGGTAGTTGCACCACCAATGCGGTAAGTCCCCTAATCGCAATTTTGTCTAAAAGCTTGGGGATTGAAAAAGCAATTTTAAATACAGTGCACGGCTATACTGCTACTCAATCTTTGACTGATGGGCCAACCCGTAGTAAAGATGTTCGCCGAGGGCGAGCGGCGGCGCAAAATATCATCCCATCAACGACTGGAGCGGCTATCGCCACAACTCGAGCAATCCCAGAACTAAGCGGAAAATTTGATGGCATCGCAATGCGGGTGCCAGTGTTGGTTGGATCGATAGTTGATTTAACTTTTGTTTCGAAAAAAATTACTACTCCGGAGGAAATAAACGCTATTTTAAGGGAGGCGGCAGAAACTAAAAATTGGAAAAACTTGATTAAAGTTGTGGACGCGCCTATCGTCTCTAGCGATATTATCGGTGAGCCCTACGGAGCGATTATCGATACAAGCTATACAAAAGTGGTGGACGGGACTTTGTGCAAGGTTTTGAGTTGGTATGACAACGAGTGGGGCTATGTTAAAACCTTGGTTGAGCACGTTAAGGAAGCAATTAAAACACTCTAATGAGTAGGAAAATTAAATGGGTGATTTTTTTGTTTTTTTTGCTTGCCCTAGCCGGCGGATTTTTCAGTACGAGGAACTCTCTAGTGAGTGAGAAAACTTATAGCATAGTTTTCGTTGGTGATGTGATGCTGGACAGAGGGGTTAAGAATGTAATAAATAGAGAAGGGGATGCGAGATTCCCATTTTTAAAAACTAGAGACGTGCTTAGTGGAGCCGACCTTTCTTTTGCAAACCTAGAGGGGCCAATTTCAAAGCGCGGGAAAAATTCAGGAAGTATTTATTCGTTTAGATTTAATCCAGAGATAGCACTACCAGCACTTCAATATGCTGGACTTGATGTTGTTTCAATCGCCAATAATCATATTTTTGACTATGGCGCAGAAGCGCTAGAAGATACGGAGAAAAATTTAAGTTCGGTGGGAATTAAGAGCGTTGGAGCGGGGAATAATTATTTGGAGGCAAACTCGAAAGTAATTAGTCGATTGGATGATGGAACAAAAATTGCTTGGTTGGCTTACACGAATTTGTATCCGAGGAGCCTGATGGCTGGGAAGGACTATCAAGGGGTTAGTGATTTTGATTTAGAGAACATTAAAAAACAAATAGCTGCTGCCAGGGGAGATGAGGCGGACTTGGTATTCGTTTCTTATCATTGGGGTGAGGAATATAAAACTAGCGCCAATGGAAATCAAAAAGAATTGGCGCATGCAATAATAGATGCAGGGGCAAATTTAGTGATTGGTCACCACCCTCACGTAGTGCAAGAGGTGGAAAATTATAAAGACGGCTATATCGCCTATAGTTTAGGGAATTTTGTCTTTGATCAGGTGTTTTCTGAGGGTACTAGGAATAGTGTGGCTTTAAGGGCATTGGTGAAGGAGGGGCGAATTTTAGGCCTAGAAATGGCCAAAATCCGCATTAATGACAGTTTTCAGCCGGAGATAGTGGAATAATGATATAATAAGCAAATGAAAATACATTTGGCTGCAGATCATGCCGGCTTTGAGCTAAAAGAGCGGGTAAAGACTTGGCTTTTAGAGAATGGGTTTGAAGTGGAAGACTACGGTGCTTTTGAGTTTAATCAAGACGATGATTATCCTGATTTTATTTTGCCAGCCGCGGAGGCGGTGGCAAAAAGCGATGGAGATAGGGGAATTATCTTTGGTGCTTCTGGGCAGGGGGAGGCTATGGCGGCAAATCGCAATAAAGGGGTTAGAGCCGCAGTTTTATATCAGT
>PFBB01000002.1:18747-44374 GCA_002773475.1 Candidatus Harrisonbacteria bacterium CG10_big_fil_rev_8_21_14_0_10_44_23 | reverse complement strand
TAGTCTTCAGATTTTGAGATATGTTTTCCCCCACTTTTCCATCGCCCCTCGTTGAGCCCAAAATCAAATCTCCATTTTCATAAATCAACTCCACCGCCAGTCCATCCATCTTAAGATCGCAAAAAAACTCCGAATTTTCATCAACCTCCGGTAGTAGTCTATTTAATCGATTTATCCACGCCTGCACCTCCTCTTCAGAAAATGCATCATTAAGTGAAAGCATCGGCTTTTCGTGCTCAACTTTTTCAAACTTTTCCAATGGTGTCGCCCCAACTCGATTAATCGGAGACTCGTCGCTAGCAAACTCCGGAAACTCGTTCTCTAATTTCCCCAACTCCTTAGATAGCGAATCATAGCTAGCATCAGATATTTCCGGCGCATCTTTTGCATAATAAAGATCGCGATGATATTCAACTATCTCGCGAAGCTTTTCTATTCGGTTTTTTGCTTCATTTTTACTCATCAAAAACTTGTTATAGTACGTTGATAAACCCATTTTAGCGTGTTTTAGACCTAAAATAAATGGTTAGTTGCTCCAATCTAGATTTACCCACCCCGCTACAACCCTCATGGATAAAGGAAATAAATGCTCCATACGGGTATGGAGCATTTATTTCAGAATAAAATTTCACCTATAAATCCTCTAATCACAGATGCTTTGGCTCAAAGGTCCCAGATTCAAACTAAAGGCGCGAATTGCCCGGCCGTAAGAACCCTGAGAGCGAATTACCACGTTTGTTCCCTCTCCACCAGAAACCTGAGTTTCCACAACCGCCTCGTTTGCTAGGCTCGGAGAAGATTCACTACACTTGTCCTGATAAAATCGGTAAAGCTCGTACTCCAAGCCGGCATCCGCGGCAAATATTCCTCTCGTCGATTGCTCTACATTAGCCGTTTGCCTCAATTGCGAGATCATTAAAACCCCTGCCAACGTTGTCGCCGCTAAAAGAGTCGCTGAAATGACCACGGTCGTCATCAGCATCACCTGCCCAGAGGAGTGGCGAATCGATGCACTTTTGTTTTTTTCTTTTAATTCATTATTCATAATTCCAGATTCTTAATTCATTCTCTAGAGCGGTCTTGCGCTAACCGTCGTCTGAATAGTTGTCTTAACTCCACCTAGATCGCGCGTATTTTCGTCCAAGCCAGCAGTGATAACAATCGTTACTCGAGGAACATCGTTATCGTAAACATAAAATTTTAAATCGCTAACAACAACGTTGGCGCCAGTTAAAGGTGAGGCACTCCCGCCGTTTACCGAACGCATTAGCCTATCGTTTTGAAGCGAGTAATTAATATTTGATTCTCCCCTGTCATCGATAGTAAATATTAATCCAGAAGAATTAGCACTAAAGCTATTTCCGACTCTAATTTCTCGCCCAATCCGCTCCAGCGCCAAACTAATATTGTCGTTTACCGCGATTAAGTCCACCACCGACTTTTGGGCACGGAGCGCCCCGATAAACAAATTAGACGCAATTGCCATCACTACAACAAATATCGTTATTGCAACCAAAAGCTCCACCAATGTAAATCCTTGATAGGCTTTTAGCTTGGAGATTTTAGCCTGTAGTAAGTTCATAATTATAGGCAACTAGCATTAAGGCCGCGCCAACCATAAAAGGTGTCACTAATATGTGACTCATAGTTAACTCCATCTCGACCCTTCCATTTCACCTTTGAGTCCACCTCGACTTTGTCTCCTTGGTCGCTTATCTCAATCCTTCTTAAAAACTTTGTCGGTTTAGCCGTCTCCGAATAGTTGTGTACATAAAAACCATTTTCATCAATATAAATCTTGGTATAACCGTTATCGCGAGGTTCTGTCACGGGACTACCGTCATAATTTAATTCAACCACTCCCGAACTAATCCCAGCATTAAATGGCTGACAATCGACAATCACATTGGTGTCTAACTTATTCTTAATCAGCTCCACCCCCTCGGCGGCCAGATAGGTGCCAGTATATTGGTCAGAAGCTACTCTAGTTAAGCTCAGCGACCTTGAAAGCAAAGTAAAAATACCGGTAATGGCAATAATTATCATAGTTATTGCCACCAAAGATTCGAGCAAAAGTTGTCCGGAGTTGCGTTTCATAAGCTTATTCTACACTAACCTGTCCCAACATATTAATAGTCAGAGTGCTAACTTCTGATTCTCCGCGAATTTTTATATCAATATTAATGCTTTCAGTTGTGCTAACTCCAGCCTCGCTTCCAGAAAAGTATACCTTAGGAACTGGAGCAAGGAAGAAAACACTCTCCTTGTCTGCCAACAAAACAACTCTCGGATCTAGCTCATAGCTCCGAACAATTGGATCATCCTCATCAAATTCATACTGATCACCCACACCACTACAATCTTCTGAAAATATATCTAGGCCCTCAGATCTAAAATGCACCCCATAGCCACACTCATCACCACCGTCCCTTCTAAAGAGAGTTTGAGTAAGTTGCTTAGCATACAAAACATCATCGGCAATCACCGCCTGCTCCTTAAATAAAGCAATTTGCCTTCCGCCAATATGAGAATAGGTGAAGCTCATTCCAACAAATAAAGTTAAGATACCAATAATCACCAACACCTCAATCAACGTAAATCCCCACTTGCTTCGCAAGCTAACACCATGGGTTCCAGGTGTGGGGGTAAACCCCCGCTTGTTTCCCCCTCTTTTTTTCATCCTTAATTCTATATTCATAATTCTAGATACTGCTTTGATTATTAAATCAAAGCAAAATACCATTGCGCGATCACCTGTCCACCAATAATAGTAGCAAATACCGCCAGGGCAATAAACGGACCAAACGGGACGGCGGACTTTAGTTTCTTCTTATCCATCAACAAGCTAGGTAGGGAAATCAAAGACCCGATTATAAATGAAAGAGAAATAACCAATATCACGTCTGGCCAGCCCACAACTAAACCTAGAGGAAATATCAACTTCAAATCGCCCATTCCCATTCCCTGCCCACGCGAAATAAGGATAATTGCTCCAAAAATCATTGCCGCCAAAATGGCCGCCGCTATACTCGCCAGCCATACATTAGAAAGAATCTCCAAGAAGCTCCCATACGGCCCCAAAAACGATCCAGAATGGATAAAGATACTAGCGAACATGGCCTTTAGCGCCACGACAACCGCGCCCAAAAATAGCAAGAACACATTAATCTGATCAGGAATTATGCTAAGGCGCAAATCAATTAGACTCATTAAAACCAGCGTGTATCCAACCAAAGTCCAAGCTCCAACAAATAAGAAGAATGGCCAAAGTTGGGTTGCAGAGAGACCTAGCGCTCTAATGTGGAAGAAATTAAACAGGAAAATTGGAATCAGTAACGTCCATCCTGCACATAAAATCTCGATTAAAGGATATTGCCAGCTTAATTTTGCTCGACACTTTCGGCATTTACCCAATTGAATAGCAAAGCTAATAATCGGCAGTAGCTCATACCACGCTAAATTTTTCCCACATTTCCTGCAGGCTGAGCGGCCAACTAAAGTGTCCTTGGTAAAAATTCTTCCGCCCTCTTTATATCGAATCGAAAGAACATTTAAGAAGCTGCCAACAATCAAGCCAACAACCAGTAATGCAAATGCCGTCATCGCCTAAAACTTAACGCAATAGTAGCTATCACTTCCCGATACTCCACAAGGCAGGCTAAATTTCCTATCGGGGTCAGTAAAGGAGTCCTTCATAAGCCCCACACCCTCCTCGTAATCCTCCTCTAGAGTTGCCTGTAATACATACTCCTGCTGATCATCACCGGCTTCATATTGATATGAATCGCCACCTCTCTTTGGATCAGTCGGCAAGGAATCAACTCCAACACTGGATAAATCACTCTCTAACGCACTCCAGCTATTCGCATTTGGATATTCCCCTTCCTTTACATAATACAGTTCCAGTCCTTGTTGCACCTGTCGCAAATCGGTAACCCTCCTAGCGTCTCTAGCCTTAGAACGAGAAGCGTTTAATCCAACCAAAATTACGGAAGCGAGCAAACCAATAATTCCAACAACGATCAAGACTTCGATAAGTGTAAATCCTTTTGTTTTTTTCATATTTTTTAAAAGCTTTGTACTAAATTATAAATCGGTATCAATACCGCCGCAAACAGCAAGCCAACCATCACACCAAGTACGACCATTAGTGCGGGTTGAATCAACTCCACAAGATTGCTTACGGTTGCATCAATCTCGCGATTATAAAAGTGTGAAACGCGATCAAACATTTCCTCAAGTTTACCAGTCTTTTCACCAATTGCCGCCATCTGTGAAATCATTGGTGGAAAATAATTTCTCTGTCTAGTTAAGGAAACCGACAATAATTCACCCGCCCTGACCGATTCCGCCACTCTGTGCAATGCTTCCGCATACAAAGGGCTGCCGATCGAATGAGAAGAGATCTCTATCGCTTGAGCCGCAGGAATGCCCCCCTTAATCAAAACACTAACCGACTCCGCAAATCTCGTCACATAAACTTTTTTGAGAAGCGCACCAATCAGCGGCATCCTCAAACCCAGATCATCAAATAGTGCACGCCCTTCATCGCTCTTAAAGTATTCCCAAGCCATAAAAGCAATCGCAATAATCGCCGCGACAATCAAAAACCACCAATCAGCCACAAAATTACCCATTGTTAACAAAAATCTAGTTATCCCCGGTACGCTAAATTCGGTATCCTCAAAGATTGGTTGCAGTTGCGGGAAAACAAAGCCAATCATAATCGCCGCAACAACAAAAAATAGTGAAATAATGAACGCTGGATAGATCAGTGCGTTTCTAACCTTAGCCAAAAGAGTAAGCTCCTTTTCTAGATAATCCGACAAGAAGCCCATGGCCTCCTCTACTCTACCAGTCACCTCAGCAGAACGCACTAAATTTACATAAAATTCAGAAAATATGTGTGAGTGCCTAGCAAACGCCTGGGAAAGTGCCAAACCAGAATCGACATCCGCATTAATCTGAAAGATTGCCTCTTTTAGTGGGACGCTTCTTGTTTGTGCATGTAGATTTTTCAGTGCATCATTGATCGGAATCTTCGCTTCTAGCATTGTGGCAAATTGCCGGGTAAAGATCATCACATCCGATCGACTCACCTTCTCAAAAAAGTTCGTTAAACTCGCCCAAATTCCGCTACCCTTCATCTCCTGCATGCTAAGGATGTAAAGCTCGTGGCTATTTAAGATATTGAAAGCCGCCCCTTTGTTGGGTGCATCAACATAGCCCACTTGCATCTCCCCTGCTTTATTTCTTGCGCTATAGTGAAACTTTGCCATAGTCTATACCTAAATCTTCTCCATCAAAATTCTAAATTCAGCAGGGTTTGGAGAATACAGCTCTGCATTTTCCATTGTAATTTCTTTTTGCTTAACCAACATCGCCAAACTTCGATTAAGTGTGGACATCCCCTCCTGTAAGTTGGTCTCAATAACCAAATCAATTTGATAAGCCTTCTTCTCCCGAATCAAGTTTTTAATCGCCGAATTAACGATCATAATCTCCACCGCTGGCACTAAACCGCCATTAATCCTAGGAATTAATCGCTGAGAAACGATCCCAACCAATGTGGCCGCTAATTGCGAGGTCACCTGACCCTGTTGCCCCTCTGGAAAACTATCAATAATACGGTCAATACTCTGGCTTGCCGAATTAGTGTGCAAAGTTGAAAAAACCAAATGTCCGGTTTCTGCCGCCGTCATTGCGGTTGAAATAGATTCTGGATCGCGCATTTCTCCAACCATGATCACATCTGGGTCCTGTCGCAAAACGCTTCGAAGAGCAGAATTAAAACTTCGGGTATCTGGGCCAACCTCCCGTTGAGAAATCATTGATCGGTCTTGGGTAAAGAGATATTCAATTGGATCCTCAACCGTGATTAAATGGTCCGTTCGCGTGTGGTTAATCTCGTCCAAGAGCGCAGCCAGGGTGGTTGATTTGCCGTGTCCGGCTGGCCCCACAACCAATACAAACCCCTGCGAAAGCTTAGCAAAATCGTGTAAAACGGGTGGGAGATTTAATTCTTCAATAGTCTTGATTTGGGAAGGAATCAAGCGCAAAGCCGCCGCCATATAAGTTTTCTGTAAAAATACATTCACCCGAAAACGAGTCCCGTCACCGTGGGCAAATGAGAAGTCGTACTCTTTTTTCTGCGCAAAAATTTCCTTTTGTTCATCATTTAAAAGCGCGCTCACCAAACCCTCCGCAGATTCTGGAGTAATAATATCTTCTTGCTCCAGAGCAATTAGCTTAGAATCAACTCGAAGAGTTGGCTTTTTACCAACGCTGATGTGTAAATCCGAAGCATTTTGTTGCTCCGTTGCAACTAATAGCTCATTTAACTTTTTTTGATAATCCATATTTATCCGATAACAATTATTTATATTAGTATATCACTTATTTATTGAGCAGTTTCTCTTAAAACCTCTTCAATGCTAACGAGGCCGTCTAAGGCCTTCATAATTCCGTCTTGTCGCAAAGTCACCATCCCCTGCCGCTTTGCTTCAGCTTGAATCTTGCTCTCCTGAATTGATTCGCTTAAAGCCTCGCTTAGTTGCGGGGTCATCTCAAATAGTTCAAATAAGGCCACCCGCCCAGTCAGCCCATTGTGACACTTATCGCAACCAACCGGTCGATAAACCTTGTGCGGTTCTTTATATCTCTCTTTCAACTCTGGTGGAAGGGTTGCTAATTGGGCCTCAATCTCCCTATTTAGCTGCTCCGACGGCTTTTCCTCCTTTTTGCATGCATCACAGAGGCGCGAAACCAATCGCTGTGCAGCCATTAAGTTCAAGGCCGAAGGCAATAAAAATGGCTCCACACCCATATCTACCAATCGTGGAATAACTGAAACCGAATTGTTGGTGTGCAAGGTAGACAAAACAATGTGCCCCGTCAGAGCAGCGTGCACCGAAAGTTCCGCCGTCTCTTTATCCCGGATCTCACCAACCATAATCACATCTGGGTCCTGTCGGAGGATCTGGCGCAAACCAGAAGCGAAGGTGTATTTGATCTCCGGCCGCACCTGAGATTGATTTAGCCCATCAATAGTATATTCTACTGGGTCCTCCAGACTCACAATATTTTTTATCTCTTGATTCATAATTTGCATCAGGGCATAAATCGTTGTTGTCTTACCACTTCCAGTCGGCCCAGTAATCAAAACCATTCCGTAGGGACGGTTTACGTTTCTCAACAGGATATTTTTATTACGCTCCTTCATACCCAAGTCATCCAAGCTCTTCAATCCCGTTTCTGGATCTAAGACACGAAGAGCAATCTTCTCTCCGGCTGGAGTTGGGAAGGTGGAGACACGAAAATCAATCTCTCGGCCAAATATATTAGTTCTAAAACGTCCATCCTGAGGCACGCGATTTTCATCAATCTTTAAATCCGACATAATCTTTACCCGCGAAGCAATCGGTTGGTGCAATTCAAGTGGCATTGAAGCAAACTCCTTCAATCGCCCATCCATTCTAAAACGTACCCGCATTCGTTTTCTTTGTGGCTCAATGTGAATATCCGACGCTTTTGCCGCCACCGCTTCCTTCAGTAAAGAAGCAACAATTTTAATGACGGGTGCATCCTCAGCTACGCCCTTTCCTCGCTCTTCTAAACCAATCGTCTTAGTGGGAGACTCAATTCCACCAGTTGGCTTTAAGTTTAAAGATCGTAGAGCTTCTTGATAGATGCTAGTAAATGGCGAATAACGGTGCAGGACGGCGTCTAGATCTGATTGGGTGATAACGTACGCACCCAAACTAACCTTGTTTTGCTTACCAATAAATCTAAGCATTTCCTGACTCTTGTCATCATCTGGATTTACCATTCCGACAATCAAAGTCTCTCCATCTTGAGAGAGTGGAATCACCTTATACGTTTTTGCCGTTTCCTCCGGAATTAGTTTTAAAAGCTTGTCATCAATTTCGGTAACACTTACCTTTTTGTAGGGAATGTTTAAAACCTTTGCTTTTGCTTGAGCAATATCTATTTCCGGCAAAGCATTCTTGGAAAGCAAAATTTCCTCAATTCCTCTGCCAAACGAGTTTGCGTCACGCAGAGCAAGCTCTCCGACCTCCTTAGAGAGCTTTCCAGAATTTATCAGTTCATTTATTAATGCTTGATTGTCCATAAAAAATTTAAAACCGTCTATTTAGAGAGGTCTTCCAACACTGATCCCGGTTCGATAAAGCTATGGAGCAACAAACGGATTAGTGCGCCCAAAATTCCCCTCTCCAGTTTCAACTCGGAAAACCTCTAAGGATTGAAACTCGTCACTATTGAAAACGGTCTTCGGATCAAGATCAAAGGAGGCTAATTCTTCGTTGCGCTCCAATTCGGATGGAGCGATATAATCAAACCCCGGGGCGGGAGCAAAGAACAAAAAGTAAATTGCTGCAAACACAACCCCAAAGATAACAACAACTGCAATCAATCGAGTGAAGCTTCGTCCTTTCCTAGGTTGGTTAATCTTGATAGCCATACTATTCGGTAGTTTGATAATAAGTTGTTATCACGATGTTAAAGAAGAAAAAGTCGCCACCAGCTGATCCGGCCGGTTGAACCTTCAGACTTTCAATATCCATAATTCGAATATTAGAAGCTAGGTCAGTCAAAAATCCATCTAGACCACTGTAGCTTCCCAGAAGCGTTGCCTCTATCTTGAGTGAGCCCATCTCGCGCAGTAATCCCGAAGCATTTGGCGACACACTTTTAAAGGCCGACCCCTGAGTGGTGCTAAAACTACTCATCGATAGCTTATTTCTCTCCGCCAAAACCCTAATTTGATTAAATGCGTCAGCAGTCTGCTCTCCATTTGGAACGGCGAGCGCCATCACCTCCGCTAATTGAGGAATACTTTGATAGCGAGTTAGTAGCTCATTTACCTTTTCAACAATTTGTCTCTGACCATCCAATGCATCCTGCTTGGTCAAAAACTCGGCTCTTAACTCATTAACATCATCGTAGGCCGCAGAAACGTAAGACGAAAATACAAAAATCGTTAAAATCAAAAGTATTAGAGAAAATATCAGACTTAGTAATCTTTTTTGTGGTTGCTTCATAGCCCTAGATATTCATTCAAATTTATCTTCTGTATGCTAGCTCCCTGGACCTGTGGATTTGCATCTACTCCTGCGCCCGCAGCACCATCAGCCGGAACAGTCTCCGTTGGAGCAACCTCCGTCTCAGTAGCTGGTGCAACCTCTGCGGTAGGGGTTGGAGAAACAAACCCGCGAACCTCATTAAAAGTATCTCTATTTAGATAAATTATTATCCTAAAGTTTACCAATCCGCCGCTTTGTTGCGATTCGGCTAATGTTGACCGACTCAATACCGGCACAGCATCAAAACGTTCTAACTGCTGTCCCAAAATAGCAAAATTTGGCGCGGAGCCCTCGAGGGTCAGCTTCTTATCATCGGCATCTAAGGTCATCGCGGTGTAATAAACCCTCGTGTTTGTATTTTCCGCCAAAACCTTTAAGAAAGGCGACATACTTACGTGAGTGCTTAAAATACTTTGCAAGTTAAGCAATTGAGAGTAAAACCCAACAAACTCCTGTTGGCTATCAGCGGGAATCTGATCACCAATTTCCGCCAACTGATTATCAACTGATCTAATCCTCGCCTCTATCAATGGTTGATACCCCAGTTTTAACCCTAGGAAACTACCAACCGAAGCAACGAAAAGAATCAACATAAAAGTGACTAGTCGCCAAGAAAAACCCGCAGTATCAGAACTATCAGCCCCCAAACTTGCGTATGGGCTGTCGGGTTGCATATTTGGGTCTTGATTGGGCTTAGCAATCATTCTTTATATATTTTTAAGAGCAAGTCCAACGGCAACGCTCAGGGTTGGACCCAATTCTTCCTTAATCGCATCCACTTCTGGTGGAAATTTTATATAGTTACTTAACGGAGACAAAACTGTCGGCAAAGACAGACTCGAGCTGACATACTCAACCAGGCCGGACAAGTTGGCTCCGGCTCCATTGAGAATTATCTGATCAATTTTTTCACCGTAGCTTTTTTCAAAATTGACTCGGACTCTCTCCACCTCACTAAGTATAGCATCGATAATTGGTAGCATTATTGTGGATAATTCCTGCTCTCCTCCAACGGCGGCCAAGTGAGTCGCCCGCTTTAAATCCTCGGCTCTTCGTGGGTGGATGTTAAGCGCCTGAGCCAAAGTCTGAGTCAAAGATCCGCTGGCGTAATCAGTTTGCCCAGCAAACTTTAATTCACCTTCTTTTGCCACCGTCATAGATGTTGATCGCCCGCCCAAATCAACAATCAGCTTCGGTGTCTTACTCGCCGCCGAAAGAATTCGCGCCACGCTGACATTCTCAATCTCGAGGGAGTCTAAGATAAACCCAGCCTGATTAAAAATGTTGGTATAGTGCTCTATCGTCTCATTTGGAATAGAAATTAAGAAAACCTGCTGTCGCTTAGTACCATCAGGGGCCTCCCGCTCCCCTACCTTCAACCAATCGAGGGTAACGGTTGTTATCGGTAGCGGTATATAATTTTTAGCCTGGTAGTTAATAGTTTGATTAATCTCCTTATCCGACGTGACTGGTAGCTCTAAAAGAGTGGTAAAACCAGCAAACGTTGGGATCGAAGCCGTAGCCCGAGTTGCCGTAATTCCCGCCTTCTCCTTAATTAGCTTTAAATACGAAACAATCTCCTTGTCTAAAAGCTTTAGGCCGTTGGCCTGCAGGGCGCTGTTGGCTCGATCTATTTGTCCGTGCGCCTCTAAGATTGAATATCTAGTTAAAGTAAAACCCGCCTCTCGCGAGCCGGCCAATTGCGCAACCTTAATTGAGCTAGTACCAATATCTACCCCAAACAGATCCGATCTTTTACCAAATGAAAAAATGCCCATAGGATGTGATGTTATAATTTTAGCACAATGAAAAGCTGGAGAATATTATTTTCTTCCCTTCTAGACTTAATCTTTCCCCCAACCTGTCTAAACTGCTCCGCTCTTCTAAGAGTAGAGCAATCTTTTGGACCAATTTGCAGTGATTGTCTAAATCAGGTTGAAATCAATCATGCGTTTTTCCAATCTAAAGATCTTCGCCGAGTACCAGCTGGGACTAACCCAAAATTTCAAGAAGCAAACTATCCCCTGCTAGCAGTTTCAAACTACCATTGTCCGACAACCCGCAAACTAATCAAAGACCTAAAGTTTAATGGACGCACCACTATCCAACCCACTATCAAAAAACTTCTCCTCGAATATCTTCATTTTATCCAACTCGATTTATCAGATTTTATTATAGTCCCCCTCCCTTTATCAGCTAAGAGACTAAGAGGGCGTGGCTACAACCAATCCGAGATTATCGCGAGAAGCCTTGCAGAAATAACCAAATTACCCGTTTCAACTAAATTACTCATTCGCAGCAAACACAGTCGACCCCAGTCCGAGCTAAAATCTAAGCAAGACAGAATCACTAACATCCAAGGAGCTTTTTCCGTTGGCCAGGTTGACCGACCCGCCAACCTACTGATAGTTGACGATATATTTACCACCGGCGCCACCATAAATGAGGCTGTCAAAACACTAAATAATTTTGGATTTAAGAAGATCGTAGCGTTAGTCCTTGCTAAGCGCTAAGCATCAGTAAACAAGGCCTTTGATATTTCAATAACGAGAATATTTAATATTCCAAAGGCGACCACTAGCATGATCCAATTTGCCGACAGCGCCACCGTCCCAAAGAGTGTTTGAAAGAATGGAATATAAATAGCAATCGCGATCATCGCCAGACCAAACACAACACTCATCAATAAAAATGTATTAGAAAATGGGTTGTAACTAACAACGCTCTTTTTCAGCGAGCGGACCGCAAATACCAGAAACAGGCTATAGCTAGAAAATGCTGCGAACACAACAGTTCTAGTTAAAATCTCCTCATATCCCTGCCCCAACATCCAAGCATATAAGCCCAACACTAACAAAGCTCCAACCAACCCATTAATAAAAAGAAGGATTTTCATGTTCTTAGTCAGCAAGCCATCCTTTATCGTGCTTGGCCGATGTTCGAGATCGTCAATCTTCTCCTCAAAGGCTAAAGATATACCCGGAAAGCTATCAGTAAAGAAATTAATCCACAAAATTTGAAGCGCATTTAATGGTATGGCAAATCCAAGCAAGAGCGATCCGCCAATCAGAAGAACCTCGTCGAATACAGTTGAACCAAGATAAACCAAAGCCTTTCGAATATTATTTACAATTCGCCTTCCCTCAAGAATCGCTTCGACAATCGTAGTATAATTGTCGTCCAGCAAAACCAGATCAGCTACCCCTCTTGCCACATCGGTGCCACTTCCCATCGCTACACCAATGTCCGCCTGTTTTAAAGCCGGGGCATCATTTACCCCGTCACCAGTCATTGCCACCACTTCACCACTAGCCTGAAATGCCCTCGCTAATTTCATTTTCCCCTCAGGGCTAACCCTTGAGACAATTTTTAAATTACCCAGTCTTTGCTTGAGCTCTTCTTCGCTCAGTCCATCTAAAATTTTTCCATCCATAACCTCCGTTCTTTCAACTTCAATTCCTAACTCTCTTGCCACAGCCATAGCCGTGCCAGTATGATCGCCCGTAACAATCACCGTTCGTACTCCACCTGCTGAAATCCTGGCCAGTGCTTCAGAGACCCCCTCTCTGATAGGGTCTCTAAAAGCCAATAGTCCAAAAACTCTAAATCCATCCAAATTATCATCCTCCGCCAAAGCAATCTTATCGCTACCAGAATTTCTAGCAATGCTCTTAAAAGCCACCGCTACCACCCGAGACCCATCGCTAGCCATCGATTCAACCAGTGACAACACCTCCTCCTTCTTATCTTTTGAGAATGTAGTTTTTTCTATCAGAAGCTCGGGCGCACCCAATAAACTAACAATCCGCAAATTTTTCTTCCCAAAAAATTCCTGAAATATCTCTAGGTTCGACTCGTACGCACTAGCCGAATATTTATTTTTTGAATTAAAAGGTAGGGACACTAGCTCGCTATATCGATCCTTAATGTCGGGTAAACAAAGCTGATATTTTTTAGCCGCCTCCTTCACCAAGGAAACCTCCAAAGACTTCCCAATCACCTGCCAGGCCGCGGGAAGATTCCCGGGATTTTCAATCACCACATCCGTATTAAATAAGGCGGCACTTAAGATAAACTCCTCGACATTGATTTCCGGCTTCTCTCCATCATCAAAAAATCCACGCACCTCAGCTAGCTCCATCTTTGCCTCCGTTAGCGTCCCAGTCTTATCCGTTAATATTACCGACGTCGAACCAAGCGTCTCGGCAGCGCTAAGTTTTCGCACCACCCCGTTTCTCCTCGCCAACCTCTGAACTCCAATTGCCAAAATGACCGTCATCACAATTGGCAACCCCTCCGGCACGGCCGCAACAAGAATGGCGACCGAAATAAGAAACGATTCAAGCAAACTCACTCCCGACCAGTAGGTCAGACAGAACATCAAACCAGCAAATAGCAAGATTACATAACTGGCGCGTGCAGTGAACTTGGAAAGTGCCCTTTTTAGTGGCGTTTCCGTGTCCTGTCCCTCTCCTACTAATTTCGCAATCTTACCAATCTCAGTTCTGTCTCCGGTAGCAGTAATCACCGCCCTTAAGGTGCCTTGGACTAAAGTTGTCCCCGCAAACACCATTGCACTCTGATCAACCACCGAAGTTTCAGGCTTGTCTCTTAATGAGGTCTTTCTCTCCGGCAAGCTCTCCCCGGTTAAAACGGATTCATCTACTCGAGTATCATTTTCAAATAGGATTCTCGCATCAGCCGGAATCTTTGCACCACGATTTAAACGAATCACATCACCAGGGATTAATTGAGCTGTATCAATCTCTCTTTCTTGTCCGTCACGAAAGACCAAAACTCGCTCAGTTATATAACTCTTCAGTGCGGCTAGTGCTAGCTCAGCCTTATTTTCCTGATAGAAACCAAGGGAGATATTTACAAGAGCCGCCGCTACAATAAATAACGAATCCTTGTAATCTCCCAAAGCCGCCGTTATGCCAGCCGCTATTATTAAAATAAAAATCAGCGGATTTCTCAGCTGATCAAAAAATATTCTAAATCTTCCCGTCCCCTTCCCTTCCTGAATCTTATTTTCCCCAAAAATCTTTAGGCGGCGTTTTGCCTCCTCAGAGCTTAAGCCCGAGTCGCTACTTTCTAGTTGCGTTAAAGTTTCCTCTGGAGAAAGAGAGTGAAATTTAACTTGCTTTAATAAGACCTGTCGCGAAGGACTCATAAAAATAATAATAACACAGCCCAGCTCGATCTGATTACGACAATTCGCCTTGCTCTTTCATTTTTTTGATCTCCTCGCGGACAACCTTGCGAACCATATCCTCCATCTGACTTTGATATGACCCAGCTTGTTGCATCATCTCTTTGAGCTGGTCCGGGTCCATATTTTTCATCATTTCCTTTGCAGCCTTCAAATTTTTAAACATGCTCATAAATTATTCAACAATCTCTATTATTTTTTCTTTTGCGGCCTGCCCAGCGATGATTCCGACCAAAGACACTGGAACATTAAAATATTTTGCCAGAAGTTCTTCCACCCGTCTATTCGCCCTCCCCTTCTCTGGGCTAGCAGAAACTGAAACGCGGTAATAATCATCATCAATTCGCTCCACTCCTTCCTTACTTGCGTTGGTTTTAACCCTTACTCTTAGTTTCATTTTTATATCCAATCTTTACCTTTCTATTTCTAAATCCCGCCCTAAACCGAAAAGAGGCCGCGCTCCGATAAGCCGGCCTCCCGTTAAAATTACCTTTCTTTGAATATTGCTTAGTTTTCATGCCAGAAAATCTCAACTAGTTAGCTCTTGCCAATTTTAGTTACAAAAACCAGCGCCTTAAATACGGAGTGCGTTCCATTGCTGATGCGCTAGCTTGAACTCATCCCCACCATTATAACACCGAGTTATCCCCGATAAGCCAGAGAAGCATCCTTACCCGAAGTCTTTCGGTGCTTCTTCTTCGCCTGTTTTCTTTTTTTGTTCATAAATTATTATTAATTTTATTATTCTCCCTATCGAACCGCTCAATA
Organism: Candidatus Harrisonbacteria bacterium CG10_big_fil_rev_8_21_14_0_10_44_23; assembly: GCA_002773475.1. GTDB lineage: Bacteria > Patescibacteriota > Minisyncoccia > UBA6257 > 1-14-0-10-44-23 > 1-14-0-10-44-23. Next base: position 29,290 of record PFBB01000002.1, on the reverse strand, counting down.
GCTAATTTGATTAATCGATTGATCAAATCCGAGTAAGAAATCCCACTCACCTCCCAGAGCTTCGGATACATGCTAATTTTCGTAAACCCTGGAATCGTGTTTATTTCGTTCACCAGCAAACGCCCATCCGCCGCAAGAAACATATCAACCCTACCCATTCCCTCGCATTCCAAAGTCTTAAAAACCTTAACCGCCAGTGTCTGAACTTCTTTCATTTTATCGACTTCTAGCTTTGCTGGTATTTCTAACCTCGCCCCATCCTCGTCTATGTATTTCGCCTCATAGGAGTAAAAATCCTTCTTGGTAATTATTTCCCCCGGAACTGAAGCCATCGGCCTATTATTTCCCAGCACTGCGCATTCAATCTCTCGCCCATCAATATTTGCTTCAACTACAACCTTTCGATCAAAACTAAAGGCTAAACTCAGCGCCGCGCTATATTCTGCTTCATTGGTCACTCGGCTAATCCCAACCGAAGAGCCAAGATTTGCTGGCTTAATAAAGACAACCTCGCCCAGCTTATTAACTACTTCTCCGTAATCCAGTTTGTCGCTTTCCCGAATAGTCAGGTATTTACCGACCTCCATCCCCGCCTCCACCAATAATCGCTTCATCACATCCTTATCCATCCCAACAGCAGATCCCAAAACTCCCGCCCCAACAAAAGGCACATTCGCCATTTTTAAAAATCCCTGCAATGTTCCATCCTCACCAAACGGTCCATGGATCAATGGGAAGGCTACGTCAAACACACTACTCAGATCACACGAAGCTATTGTCAGTGGCGCATCTTCACCATTTCTTAAAAACCAATTTCCACCCTTATCAACAAAAACCAAAACAGGCTCATACCGGCTCTTATCTAAGGCCGCAACAACATTTTCAGCCGATTGGACCGAAACCTCATGCTCTGCCGACTTACCGCCAAAGATTATACCAATTCTAGTTTTTTGCACCTATTTTATGACGTTTACATGGCCTCAACCCTTTCAGTGGACCTGAGGGAAATCGAATCCCTGTCTCCGCAATGCGAATGCGGTGTACTACCACTATACTACAGGCCCATTTTGTTGTCGGACTGCCGGGAGTCGAACCCGGGCCGCACGCACCCGAAGCGTACATACTACCGTTATACGACAGTCCGATTGGGGTAATCATGGTCGGACTGCCGGGAATCGGACCCGGGTCACACCCACCCCATGGGCGCATACTACCATTGTACTACAGTCCGTTTTATGGTGTGCTAAAATGATACAAAGTTTATCACCCTTTTACAATGCCAAAAGCCCAACCTAAACCTAGAGCAAAAAAACACAATAACCGGATTCTAAAACTTTTGCTAATAGTTGCCAGCATCGCCATTGCTTTAGTTCTTGCAAAAACGGGTATATTTTCTGACATTCTTATCGGAACTCAACAATGGAGAATTATTGGCAGCATTTTAGCTGGAATATTTTTTGTATCTATTTTCACCGCTGTTCCAGCCGCAGTTGTTTTAGTCGAGATTGCCCTTGCCAACACGCCACTCGAAGTCGCCCTCTTTGGTGCAATCGGTGCCGCAATTGGCGATCTTCTAATCTTTAGATTTATCCGCGACACCCTAAGCGATGACATTGATTGGTTTTTGGAAAAAACAAAGAAACAAAAAATCATGTCCATTTTTCGCCTTCGACCACTCCACTGGCTAGTGCCAATCATCGGGGCTGTATTTATTGCCTCCCCTATACCAGATGAAATAGGCCTCGCTATGATGGGTGTATCCAAGGTTAAAACAGGCACCTTAGTAATTATCTCCTTTCTTCTAAACTTTGCGGGGATCTGGCTCCTAACCGCAGTCGCAAAGGGACTGCTGTAATAAAAAATAGCCCTAAGGGCTATTTTTTATTTTTATTTGTGGACATAGTAAGTGAAACATCGAACCAGCTCAAGCAGTACCTCAGTGGCTTTTGGAGTTTCTATAATTCTAGCCAATCTTTACAAAAAATGCTCGAAACAGCCAGATAGACTTATGTGTATAGACACAAGGTAGGTATTAAACCGATATGACCACAAAGCCTAAAAAATATACCAGAGAATATGTTCTTGGAGAAGTTAATGACCTGTTAAGCAGGCTTAGAACTAGCAAGGAATACGTCTTTAAGGGCGAGTTAGTCGAAGAAAAGCCCTACTCGAGGCAAAGAATCAGCGAATGGGCTGATGCTTTTATGGAAGATGAGGAGATTTCGGACACTATAAGAAAAATTGACGATATTTTAGAGACAAGAGCATTTGTGGGCGGATTAAAGCGACAATTCTCTACGGCAATGGTTAAGTTTCACCTTACGAATAATCATGGCTGGATAGATAAACCAAAAATCGCTGAATCAGAGAAAATGACAATATCTAAGCTTCTATTGGCAATAGATGAATGATGTGTTTATACTCAAACTATGAACAGCTTATTAAAAAATGATTATGGACAAAATACTGGAAAAACTAAATAAACTTTCACTACCCGCCGTGATTTTAGTAGCAAGTCTTATTTTAGGGGGCTTTTTCTATGCAAGCCAAGTAAATAAACAGCGTTCTATTGAGCGACAGCAACAGATAAAAATTGAGACAGAAAAACAAGAGCAGTTAGCTAAAGAGCTTAAAGAGCAGGAAGCCAAAGAGGAAGCCGAGCAAGCATTAAATACTTGTATAGGAAATGCAGAGGACAATTATAGCGACAGGTGGCATAAAGAGTGTAAGGCACAGGGCAAGCTAACAAGTAAGTGTATAGACATTAACGAGCTTTCTTTTGACGAATACCTTAAAAAATACGGGCTAACGAGTGAGGAATATGTAAAAGAAAGAAACCTTACACCCAGCAACCCAGACGACCCCGTTTCTGCTCGTCTTTCTGCAAGTTTTGATTATATTCTTAAAAGACCGAGCGAGTGTTCTTGCCGTTTAGCAATAGACCCCTATGTGAACTTATTTGATAAAGGGTTAGATGACGACAAAGCCGAGTGTTTAAGGAGATACCCGCAAAATTAAAACTATGAGCGACTTTAATATAGCTTTATTTGAGGCTTGCGAGCTTTTAAAGAGAAGCAAGAAGTGCATCTATGAACAATAAAGGATTTATATCAATCGGGCTAATAGTTGTCATCGCCTTTGGTGCTTTAGCGGTGAGTGCAGTTAGTTATGTTGCAGTAAAAAGTATTGAGGCGAATAAGGAGATAGCCACTAAAGAAACTGAAGAGATTGATGAAAGCTTATTTAAACAAGAGGAGGCTGATGTGACCGAGGAAGTAGTTAAAGAGCCTCGACCTAAAGAACAAGCAGTCGTAGACGCCATACAGATTCAAACAGTAGCACCCAAGGTTAGCTCGCTCGAAGATAGAAATGAAGCCTATGCTCTTTTCACAGAGGTAATAAGCGATGCCATGCATGACGTTGAAGAAATAAGGACAATCGCAAAATCCATGATGGGATACCCATCCACATTTCAAAGTGAAATTTTTGTAGCCCTAGAAAAATTTGACGAGCTAATAGCTGATACGGAGACCTTCATAAAGGAAGTCTATGGATATGCCGAGAATATTAATGCGAATAAATACGTTGATTTAGAGTACTGGCATAACACTGGAATATCAAAACTTGTTTTGAAGCAAAAAACGTTCCTAGAAAGAAGAGTGGCGATAATGAAGGAGTTTAATGACTCTGTTGAATATGCGGGTCAGTCTTCAAATAATTACGTTTATGATGACATATGCAACGAAATAGAAAATAGCATAAGAGAAAGTATATCGATATCAGGAGGATTAGCCACAGAATCACAAATTCAGGCGATACTCAACCAAAAAGGGTGCTACTAGTCCGTGGCTAGAAATCAAAAAACGATTTCGAGTCTGAGGGTTGATGATAGTTAATTCAGGAGGGAAGGGCAACGCCTATTGTAAAAAAGCTTACAGTATGGTATACTTTATCCATGAGTCAAAAAGATGACCACATTGATAAAGCGTATGAGCTTTTGCGAGAGAGTAGCTTCTACTCGCCTTTTACATTTCCTGATTTTCAGATGGGCGATGAATATATGGCACTTAGAGAAAAATTACGAGAGAGAAAATATACCGCTAAAGATACTGGCGTTACTTCAAGAAGTCTAAACAACTGGGAAGCAAGCAAATTAATTCCTGAAGGTGCTTTAGCTAAGAAAGACAAGGATAAGCAATACAGCTGGCGAACTTTCTCATTAGTTGAAGTTGCGTGGATAAAAATCGTGAATCGCCTTCGAAATTTTGGTTTTCCACTAGAGGAAATTAGAGATGTAATGCAACAAGTAGTTCACTGGAATGAGGAATTTAGCTACTACCCCCTTTTAGAATATTGTGTTGCGCAGTCTCTTTTCAGCCCAAAAGAAACTTATTTACAGGTGTTTAGTAATAGAGATGCGTATCTTAAATCTGCTGGCGAGATGGAAATGGATAAAATTTTAGGAAAAGGAAACGATATGCTTTTGATTTCCATAAAATCTGTATTGGCTGAAATGGGATTATCTTTGCCAACCCTTGAAGCAAAGCTTGAGTTATCCCGAGAAGAAGTAGAAATGCTGAATGATATTAGAAAGGGCAAAATCAACGAAATTAGAGTCATTGTTGAGGACGGAAAACTTACACAAATAGAAACAACTAAAACTAACATTAAGCCACTATCTGATAAACAGCTTCGTGATGAGGTTGAACAAGGAGAGATGTATGGGAATGTTGTTACCCAATACGAGAAAGGCCAAAAGAGGTCACATAAAATAACCAATAAAAGACGCTTTGATAAAAGCTAGTTTGCTATCGGGAAAAACCGAAGCATTACAAAACCAAGATATAAGTTATCGGGAAAAACCGAAACGATATCGCAACCATGCAAAAATAAAATGGTTACGATTAAAGAGTGTCGCGAGATACTTAAGGATTATAAAAGCTCAGACGAGCAAATTAAGAGCCGTATTGAGTACCTAGATGCGTTCTGCCGAAACGTTATAAGGATTGAGCTTGAAAAATATGAAAAAGAAAACAGCAACTAGAAAAAGAACTGAAGCTACCAATTCTTATGAGGGCAGAGAAGGCCTTGTCTATGTACGAGTTTCTAGCAAGAAGCAAGAACTTGAAGGACATGGAAGAGAGGGGCAAGACTTACGATGTAGAAACGACCTTGAGAAAATAGGAGTGCCGTACAAGAGGTCATTCATGGATACATTCTCAGGATGGGGAGATTTCATGAAACGACCCGCAATGAATGAGTTATTAGATTACATAGACGCTAATCAACACAAAAAATTTGTTGTTGTATTTGATGACCTAAAAAGACTTGCTAGAGACACTGTACAACATCTTGCACTTAGAACTGCCTTTAAGGCTAGAAATGTAGAGCTAAGATGTCTAAATTACAATCTCATCGATAGCCCAGAAGGCATGTTTGTAGAGACTGTTTTATCGGCTGGTAATGAGCTAGAAAGGCACCAAAATAGACGACAGGTCATACAGAAGATGAAAGCACGCCTAGAGGCTGGATATTGGCCATTCACGGCTAAGAGGGGCTATAAAATGATAAAAGACCCGTTACATGGAAAGCTATCAGTTAAAGACGAAACAAGCGCAGAGATAGTAAAAACTGCCTTAGAAGGCTTCTCTACGGGAAGATTCATTAGAAGAATCGATGCATGTAGATATCTCATAAAGAAAGGATTCTGGAAGAAGAACAAAGGAGAGAAATATACAGACCTATTCTCAGCAATGTTGAGAGACCCATTCTACATGGGCGAGATTGAATATCCGAAATGGGAAGTTGCAAGAAGGAAAGGGCATCATGAAGCACTAATCTCTGTTGATACCTTCGGAAGAAATCAGAAAAGATTAAGAGCAGAAGTAAGCGGGAAAAAGATAAGGAATGATGCATCCGAAGACTTTCCACTTAGGGGGTTAATAACATGCGCAGAGTGCAAAGGGCATCTATGCGGGGCATGGACAACAAAGAAAAGAAAGAATCAGAGATACCCTTATTACTTCTGTCAGAATCGAGAGTGTAAAATGTTCAAGAAGTCTCTAAGGAGAGATGAAATAGAGGGGAGATTCAATGCTCTTCTTCGAGAGCAAAGGATGAAAGAGAATGTAGATAAATTAGTTAAGACTGCCTTTGATAGAGCATGGAAGGAGGAGATGGTGGAGATAACGAATAGAAGTTTATCGTTCCTACAGGAGAAAGAAAAACTCACAGAAAGAAGCAGGAAACTCACAGACATAATCCTCTCTGCTACAAGTGACAAGCTTAAGCAAGGATATGAGAAGGAGTTGGAAGCTACATTAGACAGGATAGATGAAATAGACAAAGGAAGTGACGAAAAAACCGACTATGGAATTCCTTATCGAACTGCACTAAATAAAGCCACGGGGATGCTAAGAAATGCCCATGCTATATGGGGAAAGCTATCGCTAGAAGAAAAACAGAAGCTGTTCTTCTTCATATTCTTAGAGAAATTACCCTACGATAAAAATCTAGGATATCGAACCGCTGAAAAGCTAAGTGCAATAAGGCTTTTCGAGGGTTTTGCTACTAGCAAACCCGATAATGTGGAGAGTGCCTTTGGTATGGCGAGTGGGGGTTTAGAAAAAATAGCCGGTATTAAAGCACAAGAAAGACTAGAATCTGTCAAAAGGCAGAATATGGCTGACGCTAATGCTGGTCTTGTTTATAGGAAAAATCTAATGGACTTGGCTAAGAGTGGCGATCCCGCGGCAATAAGTGAGATAGGGTTTAATCCAAACGCAATTAGCGCTCCAAGCCAAAAAGAAATGAAAGAAATGATGCAACAGAAAAATGCTCTCTCTGAGTATTCAAAAAGCCTAGCCTCCGATATGAGTATGATAGATAATCTATTGTCGGACTATGAAGCTGTAGATATGGCGACCGGTCAGCTTAGAGGCCCATTTACCTCTGCTGGAGTAATGGGTCTATTCAAAGTTAATAAATTCAATGACTTTATGGCGGATGCGTCCTACTTAACTCAGAACCTAGCTCTAGACAAAGTAGGGGAACTTTCCGACAGAGGTATTAAGTTGACACCTATTTCAGAGTTTGAAATTCAAATGATGGGAACAGCATCCAGTCCATTGGTTGGTGCGGCAGAAAAAAGGAAAGACGGAACTATCGCTGGATTTAAAATGAGTTCGGACAAGTTTGTTGAAACAATGCAAGAAATTAGAAACCAATATTCTAGAGTATTGGATAGCATTAACGCAGAACTAACCCTCAGCCCAGATGAATACTTAGAGATACTTAATACCCAATAAAAATATGGCACTATCACAAGAAGAAAAAGAGATTGTATCTGAGCTAAAGCAAAAAGGTAAAAACCCCGCAGAAATAGCTGGATATTTAGGGACTCTAAGGAGCAATGCGAGTATGCCAGTTGATCCAGAACAACCAACGCAACCAACGACAACTCAACCTAGCCAGTCATTTCCTAGATTACGAGATATGGGTAGCGACATCAAAGAAACTGGAACAGGTATCAAAGATGTTATCCAACGTAGAGGAGATAAGTTGGGCGGTATTTTAGATGCCTATGGCAAAGGAGAGCAGGGGGCATTATCAACTGGGTTTCAGACAGCTACTAATTTTCTTGGGGGAGTGGGAGAGGTGGCAGGGCAAGCCCTAATGGGTGGGTTAAAAATGTTCACTACCCCACAACAAGAGCGGGATGTAAAAAACGTAGTTACATCTGGTGCAGAAAAGTTTATGGCTATGCCAGAAACAAAACAGTGGATTCAGAATATGAATGATTTAAAAGAAGAAAATCCAGAAATGGCTAGGAATATAATCGCCACGATGGAGGGCGGAGAGTATTTGCTTGAGTTTATGGGGTTGAGTAAGGCCAAAGATGTAGTATCAGGGGGCGTTGATGTCGTAGGCGAAGGAATTGATGCCGGTATAGATGCCGCAAAGAGAGGGACTAATAAATTCAAAGAAGCCCTAACGCCAGCAAAAGCGGCTGTCCAACCAGTGAAATCAGCTCGCGCCAGAGGCGTTGAGGAGCTAAAGGATGCGTATGTAAAATCTTTTCTGGGAAACAACCAGAAAGCTATTTTAAATAAATTAGACAAGCACGTCCAAATATCTAGTTCTGCAAAAAGAAAATTCACCATAGATGAATTATTTGAAGAGCTTGCTAACAACGGCTACCAACCAACGATTAAGGGAGAATTAGCCGATATGTCTGGAGTATTGTCGGATATCGGCAGACGACAAGATGAGATTTTTGATAATCTAATTCCCTTACTGGAGAAGTTTCGAGAAAAGATTAAAATAGCTGATTTAGAAAAAACTATCCTCGGCAGAATAAAAGCTGACAGTAGGTTTTCTTTAGATTATGAAAAAGCCATAGCCGAAGCCAAGAGGTCGCTAAACTCGTTAAAATCTAAATACGGGGATAGCATCTCCTTAGCCGACCTACAAAACGCTAAGGTTCAAGCGGCCAAGAAAAGCCGAGCGTTTAAGTCGGAGTTGTTTGAGCAAGACGTGTCTAATGTGTTGGATTCCACTTTCGCTAAAACGATAGATGACGCAGTGCCGGGTGGTATTTACAATGAAGCCAATGCTCGGTGGGGTGAGCTAGAAAGAATGTATAAGACGGCTAGTATTTTAGATAATGAGAAAATCGGCATCGGGCCTCTAGGTGGGAAAGTTGGGCAGTTAGGAGGAGCTATGCTTTTAGGTGGTGCGGCTTTTCCGGTATCAGGTCCCGGCGCATTAGTTGTCGCTGGAATATCAGCAACCTACGGAGGCAATCAGGTGGCTAAATTTCTAAGGTCATTAAGATTTAATCCCAAGAAATTTGCTAGTATTGTAAGCGATATTCAAAAAGACCAACAACTAATTCAAAAAATCCTAGACGAGTCTAGCGGTATTGATAAAAAATTCTTAGAACAAACATTATTAGGGCCGGGAACTCCACTAGGAACACCTAAAAATCCAATAATTACCCCAGCTCCTACCACGTTTGAAAAGGGAGTGCCAAAAATAGATAACTAATTTCGGTCAGCCGCAATAGCCAAAAGCACCAAACCTAAAATTATTAAAATAAAAGCCATATGCCATATAATACACCAAATTCACAAAATATGCAAAGCAACATGTCCCCAGATGACGCAATGGCCTCTTTAGCAACCTCTAATGAGTTTCTTCGGGGTATGCTTCCCCAAATGTCGCCAGAAGCAATGGGCGAGGATATGGGCGAAGAAACCCCCGAAACCCCCAACGAAATGCCCACAGAACAGCCAGAAATGGGGCAAATGGAAGGCGAACAGCCTATGATTGAGGAAATGCCCGTGGAAGAAGAAAAAGCCCCCGAGAAGCCAGAAATTGAGGAAGAACCAGAGGAGGAAGAATCCGACCTAAAAGAATTTGAAGAAACGTTAATAAAAGAAATAGACAAGAAGTTTCAGTCTGGTTTAGAAGATGTGAAAAAGGGAGTTATTAAAGGACTGACTAAGACAATCAAAAATGCCCTACGAGATTAGCTTATTTCTACGTTTTTTTTGAGCCTTAATCATATTATTCCTATATTCTTCAGTAAAATCGTAATGAAAATGACAACTTTTACACAACGCAATAAAATTCTCTCTCTTGTGCGTATACCGTTTGCCCTTTATCAACGCCCATTCATATCTTTTGGCTTTCTGTATATTACAAAATTCGCAAACCGATGCTCTGCCGAAATTTCTAACCAACCACTTATGAAGACTCCTGTAGCTGACATCATCTCCCTTCCACTTGCCGTGTTTAGAACCACGGTTTTTGCCAAGCATGCTTTTGCTCATATTGGCTCTATGTTTTTTCGTTCTTTTGTAAACACCTGTAGGCATATAAAGAACTATATGAGTAAATTTTACTTATGTCAGGCTTAAATAAACGAAAACTCCGCAAATTATTGGTTGCCCTAGACCCCAAAGAACGGGCGAGTATTAAAGTTGACGAATTAGAGGAAAAACTAGAGCCGATATTGAAGTATAAACCAAAGGACGGTAAAGACGGAGAGAAAGGAAATGACGGAAAAGACGGCGACAAGGGAGAAAAAGGAGATAAGGGAGATAAGGGCGACAGAGGAGAAAAGGGACTTAAAGGCGACAAAGGGGATAGAGGATATAAAGGTGATAAGGGCGACAAGGGAGATGACGGCAAGGATGCTGAAGTGGACGTGGAGGAAATCAAGTCCGATATTAAGCGTGAGGTCTTGCAGGTCATCCCTAGAGGAGGAGGAAATGCTAATAGGGAAATACGAGTTGAGGGAAGTGTGGTTTCTACCCGATATACCGATATAAATTTCAAAGGTAGTGGGGTTACGCTATCCGCGGCAGACGACAACACGAATAAACGAGTTGATCTAACTATCTCTGGTTCCTCCACCCTAGCCAACCTCTCTACCCTATCAACTGACACAGTAAAATCCCTCTACACCATGACCTCTGGCGTGGATGTGGAGTTTGAAACCTCCGCCAACGCCACCTTGCTTTACTTGGATGAAGCT
>PFBB01000002.1:18447-18735 GCA_002773475.1 Candidatus Harrisonbacteria bacterium CG10_big_fil_rev_8_21_14_0_10_44_23 | reverse complement strand
TGCCCCATCTTCAACCCTCCACGTAGTCGGCACCTTTGAAGTTGACAATTATATCGATTTCTCCGATGGCACAACTGGCCCAACAATCATTGGTTACCAAGCTGGAAACTCCAATGCTGGAAACTACAGCACCTTTGTCGGGTATCAAGCTGGATACGCAAACACTACTGGCGCCGGAAATTCATTCTTCGGATATAATGCCGGACAAGCAAATGCAACCGGAACCTACAACACTTATCTTGGCTTTGCCGCTGGATCAGCACAATCCGCAGGAGATCAAAACGTTGG
>PFBB01000002.1:18119-18371 GCA_002773475.1 Candidatus Harrisonbacteria bacterium CG10_big_fil_rev_8_21_14_0_10_44_23 | reverse complement strand
ACATTGCCCTAGGTGCTTCATCGCTTAATGGAAACACCGAAGGTCAGCACAACTTCGCAGTTGGTTATCAATCCCTAATTTCCAACACTACAGCCGACTATAATATTGCTATCGGCAGAGAATCTCTACATGCAAACGAGACTGGCCGCTATAATACTGCCCTTGGCTATCGTTCTCTCTATTCAAACGTAGATGGAGAATACAACATTGCGCAAGGATATAGCGCTCTTTACAGTAATATTAGCGGAGATC
>PFBB01000002.1:7006-18085 GCA_002773475.1 Candidatus Harrisonbacteria bacterium CG10_big_fil_rev_8_21_14_0_10_44_23 | reverse complement strand
ATGGAGATGGGACAGTCAACATGCGCTCTACGGTAGACACATACTCCACTTTCATCGGTTATCAAGCATCAAGAGATGCATCTATAGCAACCTCAACGGTTCTTACCAATGCAACTGCAATAGGAAAGAATGCTAAAGTCGCTCAATCAAACTCTATAATTCTCGGAGGCACCGGAGCGGATGCGGTGAATGTCGGCATCGGGACGACGACACCAGACAAAGCTCTAGAAATTAACCACGCTACAGGACAGAACCTCCGCTTAACCTATAACGATGCAAATGGAAGTGCGGCGAATTACACAGACTTTGCACTTTCATCCTCTGGCGACCTGACTATTACTCCGAGCGGGGGAGATGTAGCGATAGTGGGAAACCTTACCCTCTCGGCTAAGAACATTATCACCGACACCACCACGGGGATGCAGATGGGAACGGGAGCTACTCAAAAACTAGGCTTTTTCGGAGCAACACCAGTGGTTCAACAGGCAACGATTGCTGACGCTGATGGAACGCTTGCCGACATAACGACCAAATACAACACGTTGCTGGGATATTTGGAAACGCTAGGATTATTAGCTTCAGCATAAGGTCGTAAATATAAATCAATAAACAACAATATGAAAATCACTATAGATGTTCCTGACGCTCAAGCTATCAGAGTCCGAGATGGCTTCTGCGCTCAATACGGGTATCAAGAGAAAATCAGTGAAACAGTAGACGGAGAAACCACCTTAGTAGACAACCCCGAAACCAAAGCTCAGTTTGTGCAGAGAAAAATTAGAGAGTTTGTCCACGATACAGTGAGGTCTTACGAGGCAAGCACCGCAATTAAGACCGCCAGAGAGCAAGCAATTACAAAAGCAGATAGCGAAATAACCTTAACCTAATATGCAATTCAAAATAGATGAAAAGTTAGCCAACACCGTTCTTCAATATCTCGCCTCCCGACCCTATGTAGAAGTTTTCCAATTAGTGGAAGCTCTAAAAACCTTAGAGAAGTGCACGCCAGAGAAGAAAGAAAAGACTGAAGATAAAAAATAGCAAAGATGGTATGGACTCTATAATGACACCCTCAAATATAATGTTCGCCCTAGGTTTATTGGGTGTATTGTTTTCCGTATATCACTATTTTCGTAATCCTCAAATTAAAGCTGATAAAACCGATGCTCTTTTAGCTCAGAAGATTCAGTGGGATAAAGAGGGAAACGAAAGAAGATTTGCAGAAATACAAGACAACATCAAAGACGCTTTTTCACTCGCGCAGAATCACACGCACAGCGTTGAACTTAAGGTCGACGAATTAACAAAAGACGTAAAGATATTAAGTGGTAAAATTATAGAGCTTGCGACCATTATATCCGAACGCATACCTAAAAAATAAATATGAACCCATACGGACTTGGAGCAGATAAATCGCCCTACGACATTAGAACTTTTACCTTTATTCCTACTGGTGCGCCACAGAAAGGCGGCGAGAGGTGGACCCAACTGGATTCGAACCAGCGACCTCCTCATTGCAAATGAGGCGCTCTAACCAACTGAGCTATGGGCCCAAACAATAGGCAAATTATAGTGAAATTGCCCCCAAAAGGCAAACCTATCCAAACCTATTCAGACCTGCTATATTCAGTCCAAAAGGAGGCCCAATGGCCAACGAAAGGTTCCACCCCGTCGATGAAGAGCACGGCTGGATTGCTGCCGAAGGGTTCATCTGCAAAGACCGGACCTGTGGAGGTCAGGCCATGATGAATCCAAAGAAACCGCAACAGTGGGGATGTCGAAAGTGCCAGCTAATTTGCTGGAGTCCCAGCGTTTTCTTCATCTCCCGCGAAGAGCTGGAGCACCGCCTCCACCCACACGGAAGGGCCGCGCAATAGCCAGCCCACCAAAAAGCCCCTCCATCATAGGCGGGGCTTAATTAATTATTATGCGACACTGAGCTTCTCCTTAATCCGCTTCATCACTTCCTTCAGCTTCCAACGACTCTTTACCAAAAACTCATATACCCCATACTGCGCGGCTTCAAGAGTCTTCCCTGCATCATTGTCCAAGTTGGTTAGAAGCATGACCGGGATGCCTTTTCCCCACCGCTTTTCTCGCATATTTTTAAGCATCTTCATCCCATCCATTTTTGGCATCACAATGTCGAGCAAGATTAGGTCGGGGCTCTCCTTCTGCGCCATCTCTAATCCCTCAGCACCATTTCTAGCCTCACAGGTCTGGAATCCCTCATCGCGAAACTCCTCCAACAAAATCTGCCGAAGAGCGTCTTCGTCTTCTACCACCAATATTTTTTTGTCCTTTGCTTTAGCTTTTCCTAGCATATATTTTAGTTTATCTATCCACCATCTTTGACGTTGTTTTTTCCCATCTCTTTCAAGGGTATGGTTACGAAAAACTCCGAGCCCTTCCCTTCTTCTGACTCAAACCAGACCCGCCCACCATATTGCTTAACAATCGAGTGAACAATATAAAGTCCAAGTCCAGTCCCATCCGACTCCCGCTCTCGTGCATTATCCGCCCTAAACATCTTTTGGAATATCTTTTTGTGCTGAGCTATCGGGATACCAAATCCGGTGTCTCTAACAGCGATGTTGATACTAGACTCATTTTTCTCGATCTTCAATCTCACCTCCCCCAATTCATCGGTATATTTTACCGCATTTGAAAGCAGGTTTTCTAAAATAATTCCAAACAATTTTTTGTCGGTTGTAATTTCTTTTAGCTCCTTATCATATTCTCTCCTTAATCGCAGCCTCTTCTTATTAATTATTGGCTTTAGATCATCTAAAACCCTATCGGCTAAATCAGCAATCGAAAACCTTTCCGGATCAGTTCCCAAAGTTCCCAGCTCCAGCCTTGATGCATTGAGCAAGGCATCTACTAAATTAATCATCCGCACATTGGCGGTCTGCAATTCTTTTATATATTTCTTCCTAGCCTTGTCGTCTGTCACCGACGCCAACTTTTCCGTGTACCAACTCGTTATAGTTAAAGGTGTCCTTAGTTGGTGGGATGCCAAAGCCACAAACTCACTTTTTGCCCGATCAATCTCTCGCTCCTTTCGGATATCCCTATAAACACTAACCGCTCCAATCACCTCACCCTTATTGATTATCGGTGCGGCGGTTAAACTAACTGGCAAGCTACTACCATGTTTTTGCCGCACAGAAAACCCCACCTCAGATACGCGCATCCTTTGCTCCATCGCCTTCTTCATCGGCCTTCTTTTCCCCGTTACCACCTTACCCCTCTCATCAATCAGCGGAATCAGTTCATCAACGTTATTATTGTGCAGCTCTTTCGCCCCCCATCCAAACCATCTTTGTGCCGCACCGTTTGAGAAAATAATCTTCCCGTTTCGGTTTACCGCCACCACCGCCTCTCCGATACTGGTCAAAAGCGCTTCGTCTTTAGCTCTCTCCGCCTCAGAGTCTCTCAATCTAGCCTGCACCTCCTCTTCTGCCATTTTCTTAGCCTGGATGTCGCGTAAATATATTGTCACATCCGAATCTTCCATTGGGTAAGCATGCACCTCCACCCAACGGTTGATTGGCTTCCAAAATTCCTCATAATCCACACCCTTATTTCCCCCGCAAATATCGTTCCAGCTTTTATACAATTGGCTCTCCTTAATCTGCGGAAACTCCGACCAAAAGTTCTTTGAGCAAAGCTCTCCTTTCTTTTTTTTTAATAATTTTTCTGCCTGTCGATTAACGTCCACCACCGCCCCTTTTTTGTTTAGGCGGATATAGGCATCGGTAATGTTGTTTAAAACTTCCTTTATCTCTAAAACAGCATCGTTTAGTTCTTCGGTGCGCGCGGCAACCATTTCCTCCAACTTTTTTTGAGCATCGGTCAATTGCCCTTGGACATCCTTTTCTTCCGAAATGTCTCTGATCAAACCGATAAGCTTTAAGTTGTCAGGATCGCCAATTGGTTTAACTGAAACTTCGAGATAAACTTTTTTCCCATCTTTCCCAACTACTGCCGTATCGTATTTATTTGAAATTTGTTCCCCTTTGGCACGTCTTCGCTGTCGCTCTTTAAGATGATCCATCTCCTCGCTCGGAGTAATGTCTAGGATGGAATCAAATTTTAATATCTCCTCCCGGCTATAGCCCAAAATTTTTGTTAGCGCCTTATTTACATAAACAAATTTATCCGCCGTTGGATCCACAATTCCCATACCTTGATCTAGGTCGCTTAAGGCGTCGAGCAAAGTGTTCGAAAAATCCACCTGCTCCTTCAGTTCTTTTGTCTGACCTGCCACCTCCCCCCTTAGCTCTTCTTTTTCACGCTCGTGGTTTTTGTTTTGATCGTCGTATTTAGTCATAAGCTCTTACCGCCATCATACACGACGCACCCCTGTTTGTTAACTTACCAAAAAATAAACACTCCATACCCGTATGGAGTGTTTATTTCCTTTATCCATGCGGCCTAGCGGAAGGGTGTTAATTGCGGCAATGGATTCGTGCAACCATTAAATAAACCGTTTACCAAGTGGGTGGTAGTCAACCAAGTCCACCCAGTTGGAATAAGCAGATTCCATGGGGCCAATATTTCATCTCGGTGCTTGAGCTGAAATCTTTTCACCGCATTTATGGTCACTTGATTGTACAAGCCGTTCACATCCAAACTCTCTCCCTCAAAATAATTTAGGAATAGCTGCAAACGCTTGACCATGCTTGGATCAGCACCTTCACCATCTTTTATGTACTCCGGTAGCCAGAGGAAACAAGAATCACTCGCTCCCGCCACTACACCATCGCCCGAGCTTGTGCTTGCTCCCAAAACACTTCCACCTTCGTTGCCACTGCTCCTTCGAGAGGAATGCCCGCCACCCTGACCAATGTTTGAATCGTGAGAGTTCCCAAAAGCCAGGCCGGAAATTGTCTCATCAGCATCTAAACCATACTGATAACAGTAGTAGCCCTCATCGTTCTCGCCTCCACCATTTGACACAACGTGCTCTCCTTGGCCAGCAGGACCAGTTTGAAACCAGTCAACCACCTCATCCACGCTCTCAACTTCACAAACTTTATATACCCCAGCGGTCAGATTTTTGAAGGAGAAAGACCCGTCCTCCGCAGTTTCTTGTTCCTCAATCAATCCTTCGTCACCGTATAAACGGATTGGCCAGTTGCTCAATTTTGCATCTAACCCCTCATCATAAGAGCCGTAGGGCGTGTGCTGGTCGTGATACTTAAATCCGAAAATCTCATTTCGTACCACCGCCTCAGCTGGGCAACTAGCTGCATCGCCCGAGTATACTGAGTGACCATCAAACTGCCCTGAGCCAAGTGGCTCAAATCCCTCACTCAAATCAAAGCTATAAAGCGAATTTGTGTTTTTCTCAGTTGCGTAATAAACGCCATCAACCAAAGCAAGTCCAGTGAATTTCATTCCCTCGTCTAAGAAACCTAGAGAGATCTCATTGTAGCCATCTAGGAGATCAATCTCCCAAACCTCACCGTCAACGTGGATATAAATCACTTTATATTCCCCGTTAACCACCAAATCTCCCCCGTTCACGCTAACATCACTTAATTCATACAGGAAAGTCGCCGATCCGGTTCCAGGATCTATCGAATACAGATTGCCGTCTCCGTCCGAGCTAGTTTTCTCAATTACATACAATAGCCCATCTGGACCAAATCCAGATGCAGGCACTCGGTTTTTAATTCCAGTTGCGCCAACCAATTCTCTAGTTCCATCTGCGTTCAAAACGTAAAGGCTCATATCGGCATCATCTATCGAATAGACTATCCCATCCGCATCGACAGCAACATTGTTGCTGTAGTCGTTACTATATTGCCCCGCGTCCGAAAATGCTAAAGTATCCGGATCAACGGAATACAATTTTGTCTTTGGATCTCCAGAGACAATGTTTTGATGCAAAATGCCTGCAGAGCACTCAAAAGCTGGCGTTTGCTCTTCTTCAAAAGGACAACCCGCCTTATCAACTTCAGTCTCTGCTGGCGTTTCAGCACATTCGTCAGAGTCGTTTGGCACACCATCTCCATCATCATCCCCTGGCTCATTATTAACGGTAAACTCACGAGTCAATCGCTGATTCTCGTCGCCGCTGTCCTCGCTTGGATTAAAGACAAAACAATATTCTCCGTTATCTACTTGAGTCGTATCGAAGTCTGCTGAAAAATCCATTCCGTCCCAGGTGTAAAGGTCGTTGTGCCCATCAACATTTCCTAGAACTGTATTGGTTCCCACCGCACAAGTTCCCGCACGAACCGCCCATTGCACGCTGTCATTTCCGTCACCATTTTCATCTGCATAGTAGGCCTCAAGTTCCGTTGTTCCACTCGTTTCTTCGTCTACTTCGGGTTGAATAATTTCGCTTATTGATAAATCTCGGTTCACAACATAGAAAGTCTCAGACTCATCATCAACGGTGACTACATCTAATCCCGATACATTTTCCCAACCACTTTGATTGATTTCTCCCACCTCATAATCACCATAAGGGACATCTTCAAATTCGATACATCCACCATCATCGGTAACGCCCGCAAACCCTTTAGCAATGCCGACTGTAAGCGATCCCTCATTATCTCCGTACCAAGATTCATTCACATCTCCGTTCTGGCCGTCAAAAACTCTGAAATTGACCGCACCATTTGAGTCAGGTACAAAAGATCGGACATATGAATGCCCCGAGTTATATTCTCCCCAGTCAACAAATTGCTCATCAATCTGCAAATCTAAAATATCTTCTCCATAGCCAGTAAATCCATCCATCTGTGTTTCCCAATTATCCTCGGTGGAATAGTCGGCATCCACATAATTATCTGGCTCTCTATCATTTAACCAAGTGCCAAAAGCATTAAAGATGTAAGAAATTCCGGAAGTTAATGAAATTGAATCCTCCCCAGTTGAATTTTCTGAAGGAACCTCAATCTCGTCTACTTCATCACCTTTCAAGAAAAGCATCCAACCATCCAAAGGATTTTCATCTCTGTCAATTTTGCAAAGTGAAACCGTTGCCACTTCTTCAACCAGTCCGGGATTGTAGGCAACGCAACGAGATGTTTCACCCGCGGTTACAAACGTGATATCTCCATTGTCATTGTGGTTTGGATCTGGGTCTCCATCCCCTTCACAGTACAGCCCAAGAAGGTCATCGTTGCCAAACTTGTTGTTTTCAGAATCCGTCTCGAAGATTACGTACCTTCCGCTTGGATCAAGATCGCTAATAGTCATTACTCCGTTTTCATCCGTACTACCACCCGCAGTTAGCGGATAGCCAAAGTCGTCATACGGTGCACCAGTTTCGCTATTTTCTCCATGAGCATATCCAAAATATGCACCAGATTGCAATTCACACTCCTCTGGAGCAGAACCCTCCAAACCATTGTCGTCTCGATTTACAGAAGTTTCGTCAGGACAAATGTATTTTGTAATTTGAATTGCTCCAGTATCTGCTTCCTCTTCGGCATTAGATGCAGATAAAGACATATTGTCTAGCAAAAATCCCATACCATCATTAGCCGGAGCCGCTGTTCCGCTGGCACGAAAAATTAAGGTTTTAACTATTCGTGGGCTCTGCTCTGCAGATGCCTCACTATCATATCGGTAATAATTTTCCCAGGTTGTACCTGTGTGCACCAAGGATCCATCGATATAAATCTTAACAACATCGTTGCTCGGATCGTCATTAGTGTCCATTTCAAACTTAATCGTATGTGAAACTGTTCTATCTAATGTTCCAAGGTCCGTATCAGCGAAGTTCGCTGGACTATCTGTTCCCTGAACATCGTAGAAAGTAACCTGTATACCCCCACTTGTATCCGCAAATGACAAGTAGCTCATCCTTGAACCATCACCACGATCGGGTGAGACCGAAAGGAAAAGCCCAGACTGCTCTTCGTCTGGTTTAGTAGAGGCAATATCAAATTGAGCTTCATAGTGATTGTATCTAGTTCCCTCACTAAAACTCCCGGTCGTAGCATCCGCTTCCCCGACAGAATCAGACAATGGTGCAGCAAATGTTTGGTCCCCAAAAGATCCACTAGTAACTGCATTAGAAATTCTTAGTGACTGACAACCAAAAGTTGTGTATCCATAGGTGTTTTTCACAATTTCCTGATCAAATGCCCCAGTAGAACTCCAATCATTTTGACCGTCTACGTCACCAAGAGAAAAGGTGTCAAACGTTGTATTAGCAATAGTGTCGTCGTCACTACACTCTAGGATTTCTTCATCGTCATCTCCGCCACTATAAACCCCCCTAACATCAACTCCATCAACTCTAAAATGAACATTCCCGCTTCCGCCATCTTTTATGCTCCTAAATCTGAGCCTAAAAGTACTTTCATCAACTGCGGATAAATCAACACCGTATACATTATTCCAAGAGGCGCTATCCTCAAGATCAAGAGTATCTCCAAGCTGGACCCAGTCACTTACGACATCACAATCCCCACTCCCAGCATGAAACTCGACAACCGCAGTATCACCATCGGCATCACTATCGCCCCGCCAATAATACTCTAGGCTTAAATCGCTGTGCTCGGATGCATCGATAACCGCACAAATCCACTCATCCTGATCAATTCTGGCAAGCGCGCCTCCATCGGGGCTCGCAGCATCATCCCCCGAACCAGGGTCTATCGAGCTTGTTTATGCGCCGTTGTCCGCGCCCTCCTCATCCCAACCAACGATATTATTTGCAGCCGACTCAAAATCCTCCGGAAATCCAGATATCGAAGTTGTGGTGACGGCCGAAGCAACTGGGATAAACGCCGTTGGAGCAGCACCAAAAATTATTGATAAAGAAGTGATGGCAACAACTACATTTTTAAAAGCTCCGCCAAACACTCGAAAGTTTATTCTAGACATAGTAATAAATAAAAAATAATATGCATAATGCCGCACTTAAGTCTCGCACAGTACTAGCTTAAAGCAACACAGAAAACATACAAATTGTGCAATACATGTGGATGACAAAAAATCCCCCAGTTGGGGGATTTTTTAAATAAATTAAGCCCTTGCAAGTTCCCTGTTTGCCCAAGAGCGAAGCGATTGGCCGGCAAACAGCAATCCGCCTTGAGCGGACTGGATGCCAGCTACAAATAAATTAAGCACTTGCAAGCTGGCATAGCCTACTTTTCCGGGATAAATCCAGGTATCATCAGCTCTGTGCACTTTCACTTCTCTGTTCGGAATGGAAAGAGGTGGTTCATACACAGATAAAACACCAGCATGTAAGGGCTCAATTTGGAATCTAGGGAGAGGATACGAGTCGAAACTCGCATCTTCTCCCTAGATTCCACTAAATCGATTAAATTCATTCAATCCTTAAATGATTAGTCTAAACCTTCCAGCCAACTAGGAAACATCCGATCGATGTGCTTCCTAGAAGGCTGAAAAGTCAAAAAGCAAATTAGGTGATGCGATTGCTTAGTACTCCACGGCTAAATACGTTACCGCACTTACACCTAGAGCCTATCACCTGGTCATCTTCCAGGTATCGCTGCAAACCCTTACGGGAATGCAAAGTGTCTAATCTTGGAGGGGGCTTCGCGCTTAGATGCTTTCAGCGCTTATCCTGTCCGAACATAGCTGCCCGGCGCTTCACTTGGTAGCAAAGCCGGTAGACCAGTGGTTCGTTCATCCCGGTCCTCTCGTCACGTTCTTCCCCTATCACTAGGAGCGCAGACTATATCTTCACCCTTCCCAAACGGGTTAGGGGTCGGCGTATTACCCACACACACCTGTTTTTAAAATATAAAAACTTTCCAGTGATGTGCAAGTCTGATCTATTTAGATCAAGTCGTTACGGGGTCATCACCGCGCTACAGCAGCGGAAACACCAAATAACAAGCACCAAATAACAAATAATTTTCTAAATTTCAATTTTCAAATGCTCAAAACTTTTTGTTTCGGACATTAGAATTTTGGTTATTGGAATTTATTTGGAATTTGGATTTTGGGATTTGAAATTTCCAGTGCATAGCACTGGCTAGACTTCCCACGGTATTGTCTTATTAATTTTCCGGTCCTCAAGTAATTGTACCATATTGGCTGGACTAGAGCCGACATGGCTATCAACGTACCGAAGTTAATAAGATTTCACCGTTATTAGCCGATTTGTCATCATAGATTACTCTATGAAGTAGCAAATTTTACTAGGGACAACTCTCCTCAAACACTAAACGCCTGCAGTAGATAGAGACCAACCTGTCTCACGCAATTATCCAATTATAATAATTTTGGATGGTTGTTTCACATATTCCTATGTGGATTGGACTATAACTTCATCTATTACTAGATGGTCAACATTTAGTCTCTACGGGCCGATTGAAAATCGCTCGTGGTGAGCGAAAGTCGAACCATTCCCTCGGTATTGTCCGTTCTGGATTTCACCGATATTAGTTAACTTCTCACACAATATTGCTATTGTATGCCGCCATGATGTATGTCGTTTCCTCGGGATTCAGACAGCAAAACATCCTTTCACTAAAAGCTCGAAGCTAATAGCTAAAAGCTGCTTTACGGTCTGAACCCAGCTCGCGTGCCCTTTTAAGTGGCGAACAGCCACACCCTTGGAACCTTCTCCAGCTCCAGGATAGGACGAGCCGACATCGAGGTGCCGAACCTTCTCGTCGCTGTGAACGCTCAGAGAAGACTAGCCTGTTATCCCCGGGGTAGCTTTTATCCGATGTCTCAGGCTTTTCTATTAAATGCCATCGGGTCACTAAGTTCTGCTTTCGCACCGGCGCGACATGTACGTCTTGCCGTCAAGCTGGCTTTTGCCTTTACGCGTCCAGCGTGATGTCCATCCACGCCAAGCCAACCTTATAAACTCCTCCGTTACTCTTTGGGAGGAGAGCGCCCCACTCAAACTGCCCGCCAGGCACTGTCCCACAACGTTTTTTCCGTTGGGGTTAGACACTAGAAATTTAAAGATGGGTATTTCACTGGCGACTCCACCTTCCCCGAAAGAAAGGCTTCAAAGTCTCCCCACTATACTACGCAGAAAATCCCTAGGGCCAATACCAAGCTACAGTAAAGCTCCCGGGGTCTTTTCGTCCCACTGCAGGTAATCCGCGTCTTCAC
>PFBB01000002.1:979-6960 GCA_002773475.1 Candidatus Harrisonbacteria bacterium CG10_big_fil_rev_8_21_14_0_10_44_23 | reverse complement strand
GTGCGCTCCGGAACTTACCCGGAAAGGAAATGCGCTACCTTAGAACGATTATAGTTATCGCTGACATTGACGAGGGCTTCGGACGCTGAGCAATAAATCACCCGCATCGTTGACCTTCTCGCATCGGTCAGGCGTCACCCCCTATACATCCTCATTAGAGTTCGCAGGGAGCTGTGTTTTTGGTAAACAGTCGCCAGAGAATCTTTAGCTGCGGCCCAAACACCTCGCTTTCGCGACGTGCAGAATTAAGAATATAGAATTATGAATTAAGAATGGGAACTGCTCCCCTCCATAATTCATGCTTCATAATTCCAGCTTCTGCAGCTCACGAAAGTGAGATGCTCGGGCAGGCCTTATCCCAAAGTTACGGCCGCTATTTTGCCGAGTTCCTTAAGGAGGACTCACTCGTTCCCCTGAGGCTACTCGCCTCACCTACCTGTGTTGGATTGCGGTACGATGACCAAAAGTGTAATGCTTAGAGGTTTTTCTAGGAAGGCTCTTCAGATGAATTAGTCGGTAAACCCGACCTTACGCTCAAATGCGACTATTGCCATCAAAGGCAGACACCCGGATTTTCCTGGATGTCTAATCTTAATGAGAGCGACGCCAAACCATTAAGGCGCTCACCCTTTTTTCCTCCGTCACCTCATCGCACACCTTTGGCCGGGCAGGAATATTAACCTGCTTCCCATCGACTACGGCGTTCGCCATTGCCTTAGGATCGCCTCACCCGTGGATGATTGCCATTGCCACGGAAACCTTAGGTTTACGGGGTGTAGGTTTCTCACCTACATTGCGGTTACTCATTCCAACATTCTCTCTTCCAAGCACTCCAGCAGTCCTCGCGGATCCGCCTTCATTGCACTTGGAATGCTCTCCTACCACTCAAGCATCTCGCTCTCGCGACGTGCAGAATTAAGAATATAGAATTATGAATTAAGAATGGGAACTGCTCCCCTCCATAATTCATGCTTCCTAATTCCAGCTTCTGCAGCTCACGAAAGTGAGATGCTCGAATCCGTAGCTTCGGTACTATGTTTAGCCCCGTTGAATTTTCGGCGCTGTCGGCCATCGAGTAGTGAGCTGTTACGCACTCTTTAAAGGATGGCTGCCTCTAAGCCAACCTACTACCTGTCTATGGCAAACAACTGCCTTTACCACTTAACATAGATTTTGGGACCTTAGCTTACGATCTGGGCTGTTTCCCTTGCGAAAATGGAGCTTATCCCCCACTTTCTAACTAGAAACGCAGATGTAATGGTATTCGGAGTTTGACTGAAAGCCCGAGCTTTCGCCCTGTGACTCTCAACCAGTAGCTCTACCCCCATTACATTTATTCATTTCCGCCAGTCCTAAAACTGTTTCGGAGAGAACCAGCTATTACAAGGTTCGATTAGCTTTTCACTCCTTACCCTAAGTCATCCGAAGACGTTACACGATCAACCGGTTCGGGCCTCCACGGAGTCTTACCTCCGCTTCACCCTGCTCAGGGCAAGCTCACCTTGCTTCGGGTCTTAGATAAACGACATAAATTTTCGCGCTATTAACACTCGGTTTCCCTGCGGCTCCGCAACATCGTCGCTTAGCCTGCCAATTATCTAAACTCGTTGGATCATTCTTCAATAGGCACGACGTCACCCGCCAATGCACCTCGCTCTCGCGACGTACAGAATTATGAATGTTGAATCAAGAATCATGGAAGAAAACTTTAAAATTCTTCGCCACATAATTCATAATTCGTATTCAAGCTTCTGCAGCTCACGAAAGTGAGATGCACTGATTAAGGCTCCGTCTCCTTGTAAGCGTATGGTTTCAGATACTATTTCATCTCCCTCACCGGGATACTTTTCACCTTTCCCTCACGGTACTTGTTCACTATCGGTCATAATATGTATTTAGCCTTACCAGATAGTACTGGCAGATTCCCTCAAGGTTCTTTTGCCTCGAGGTACTCAAGAATAAAAACGAAGAGTGCTTTAGTTTTCGTCTACAGGGCTATCACCCTCTTTGGCGCTCCTTTCCAGAAGCTTCGACTAACTAAAGAATTTTTAACTCTTTATTCCACTTATCGCTAAGCAAAAAGCTTAGCGATTAGTAGAAAGTGTTTCTACCTTACAACCCCCTAAATAAATTTAGGGTTTGGGCTATTCCCGTTTCGCTCGCCGCTAATCAGGGAATTCTTCCGTTTAAAACGGACTTTTTTTCTTTTCCTCCGCTTACTGAGATGTTTCACTTCAGCGGGTACACTCCTTACGTCCACTATTCCACATATAACGCGAAATTTGGAAACAGCTAAAATTTTTGATTTCGAGAAGTATCGAGGGAGACAATATGCAAAAGCATAGGCTCCAAAAATACGACAAAGAAATCAGGAATTTTAGCGCTTTCGTAGATGGGTAATTTTTTCTGCTTTTATTGTTGCTCGTCGCTCGAGCACCACAAGAGGTACACTGCGCTTCTCACGTCGCAAATTCAGAAAAAAATTACTCCACCAAATTCGTGTCATATGTGGAAAAGTGGACTGGGCCACTTACGGGCCAAGGTAATCAGGGTTTGCCTGATTGGGTTTCCCCATTCGGAAATCTCCGGGTCAAAGCTTGCTGAGCAGCTCACCGAAGCTTATCGCAGCCACGCCGCGTCCTTCATCGTCACATTATGCCAAGGCATCCACCATACGCACTTAAACGGTCTGACACATGCCAGACCTTCCTAACCGCTTTTTTTTAGACTAATCATTCAAGAACTGAATGATTAAATTTTCGATTCTTTTATTACTCACTTAACCCTCGATAGGTTAGTGAGCAACAGTGGATATTCAATTGTCAAAGAACGTAGTAGGTAGAGATGGAAATAAAAAATCCCGCTCCGGCGGGACTCAACACTATAAGACAAACCTTTAAGATTTGCCCTTGTGGCGTCGCGCCGAAATGTGTAAAACTTGTTGAATTTTTTGCATCCGATCTGTTTACCGACTAATGGAACAGAGTCTAGCAAATACGCAAAAAATGTCAACCCCGTAAGATTGCCGTAGAGGCGAGGAAAGGTATTAAGTATAGGGTATGGAGTATGGAGCAGGACAGGAGTGGAAAGTGTCTACAATACGATCGTGAGATAGACACAAAGAGCAAGGATTCATCGGCAGTCACTTTTTAACCCCTTGACAAAAGCCAAATGATATGCTATAGTCCTAAATAAGAGCTTGAGTGGCGCCCCCCCGCCGCTCGCTCTTCGCCTCCCAGGAGGGAGGACGCAGGACCTAGTCGCTAGCCGTGAGGTGAGCGGTAGCTGGGTCCTTTTCTTTTTGACCAATATTCATTCAATATAATAAAACCCGCGGGTGTGCTATGTGCGCTTCCCCCGGCCCAACGAGCAGACTCTCGTTAGGCTACTTTTTTTAGACAATAAAATTTATTAGCCGATTTTCGACGAAGATAACCTTTTTAACCTCTCCGACTATCCACTTCTTTCCTATATCGTTTTCTCTCACCAACTCCTGTGCGGCTTTTTGGTCCAATCCCCTTTCGGCCGAAATAGTTCCTCTCGTTTTTCCATTAATCTGGACCACCAATTCAAAACTCTCCTCTACGAGAAGTTTTTTGTCGTACTCTGGCCAAGGTTGAAAATCGATATCTTTTCCACCAACCATTTCATAAAGCTCGCTAGCAATGTGCGGAGCAAATGGGTGTAAGAGCTGTAAAAATTTCATCCAACTGCTTTTAGCAACGCCCTTTTCCTCAAGGCACTGATTCATATAAACCATCATCGAGGAAATCGCCGTGTTAAAATTCATTCCCTCAATGTCCTCCCCAACTTTTTTGATCAACTTATGCAAGGTTCCGGTGAGCTCTTTTGATTCATCTTCTTTTACATACTCACTCCCCGCTCTCCAAGCTCTTTCCAAAAATCTGGCGGTACCGAAAATCCCTCGCCTGTCCCAAACGAGTGCTTGATCAAAGGGACCCATAAACATTTCATAAAGTCGTAAGGAATCCGCGCCAAACTCCTCCACAATTGGATCGGGGTTTACCACATTGCCTTTTGATTTGCTCATCTTCACTCCGCCCTCGGCTAAAATCATTCCGTGTTTTGTTCTCTTCTTGTACGGCTCAGAAACCGGAACTACTTTTATATCATATAGAAATTGATTCCAGAATCGAGAATACAAAAGATGTAGGGTAACGTGCTCCACCCCCCCGTTATACCAATCCACCGGCAGCCAGTGCTTCATCAACTTTTTGCTTGCCAACTCCTCATCATTTTTCGGATCAATATACCTCAAGAAATACCACGAGCTTCCCGCCCAGTTTGGCATTGTATCTGTTTCTCTTTTCGCCGGAGCTTTGCATTTTGGACAGCTAACATTAACCCACTCTTCGATGGAAGCTAAAGGACTTTCTCCATCGTCCCTGGGTTGATAGTTCTCCACCTTAGGTAGCTCAACCGGAAGTTCGTCATCCGGAACCGCAATCCAACCAGGATTCTGTTTTTCGCCCTCATTCTTAATTCTCGATTCTTGATTCTTGATTCTTTCCGCGCAGCGTTCGCAGAACACAAGCGGAATAGGTTCTCCCCAATATCTCTGCCTTGAGAAAACCCAGTCTCGCAGTTTGTATTGCACCTTTTCCTGACCAAAGCTCTTTGTTATCTTCTCCCCTGCATCTCTTGAGCCCATTCCAGTAAATTCTCCGGAGCTAACCAACTCCCCCTCGCCAGAGAAACACTCTCCCTCTTTTCCGCCGGAGATAACTTCGCGAATCTCAAGTCCAAATTTTTTCGCAAACTCAAAATCCCGCTCATCGTGCGCCGGCACCGCCATAATAGCACCAGTCCCATAACCGGTTAAGACGTAGTCAGCGATAAAGATCGGGATCTCCTCTAGGTTAACTGGATTGATCGCTTTTACTCCTTTTAGCTCTACCCCCGTCTTCTCCCTCCCGTCAGAAGTTCTTTCAATTTCAGTTTTTCCCCTTGCATTTTTAATATACTCTTGGACTTCATCATAATTCCCGATTCCTAATTCATGATTCATCAACAAAGGATGCTCTGGCGCCAGAACCATATAGGTCGCACCAAATAAAGTATCGGGGCGAGTGGTAAAAACTTTGATTTTCTCCTCCCTGTCTTTAACCGGAAAATCAATCTCCGCCCCCTCGCTTCTTCCAATCCAATTCTTCTGCTGCAACTTAATCTCCGGCAGAAAATCTAGCTCATCCAGACCAGCTAATAGCTTATCCGCGTAGGCGGTTATCTTCAGCATCCACTGCTCCTTTTCTTTCTTCACCACCTCCGCGCCGCAGCGCTCACACTTTCCCGCCACCACCTCTTCGTTTGCTAAACCGATCTTGCAGCTTGGGCACCAATTAATCTGAGTTTTATGTTTGTACGCCAAACCATGTTCAAAAAACTTTAAAAAAATCCACTGTGTCCATTTATAATACGCGGGGTCTGTAGTGTTCACCTCCCTAGACCAATCAAAAGAAAACCCTAAAGACTTTAGTTGTCTTTTAAAGGTCTTTAAATTCTCTTCGGTAGCTTGCTGGGGCGAGATCCCCGTCTTAATCGCATAGTTTTCCGTTGGCAGACCAAAAGCATCCCAGCCGATAGGGTACAGGACCTCGTACCCCTCCATCCGCCTCTTGCGCGAGATAATATCCATCGCAGTGTTCGAACGGATATGCCCAGTGTGCAGTCCCGCCCCAGAAGGATAGGGAAACTCAAATAAGGAGTACCACTTTTTACCTTTGTTCTTGGCTTCGTAGGTCTTCTCCTGCTCCCACTTTCTCTGCCACTTGGCCTCTATTTCTTTAGGATTATATTTCTCCATCTTTCTCATTTTGCCTAAACTTATCCACCTCAGATTTTACCAAAGCAATCAACTCTTTGTCTGCTAATTGCTCTGCATATTGTAACGTATCTGACAACATTTCTGCCGCAGCAGCCATAAAGCCCGCTTCCCTATAAAGATCTGCCCTCGTAAGGTT
>PFBB01000002.1:0-955 GCA_002773475.1 Candidatus Harrisonbacteria bacterium CG10_big_fil_rev_8_21_14_0_10_44_23 | reverse complement strand
TTCTTTCAAAACTGTTTTCATTCATAGTTTCTAAAACTCAATTTTAAACACATTTTTTACATTCTCCGTTGTCATCTTCTCCACTTCATTATAACTGATGGCTTTAATGCTTGCTAGCTTTTCGGCCACTTCACCAATATATGAAGATTCGTTTCTCTTTCCTCGGTTTGAAGCTGGGGCAACATAGGGAGCATCTGTTTCTAACATTATCCTGTCCAGCGGAATTAATTTAATACTTTCATCGTAATCACTAGCAAAAGTAATCACTCCGCCAAACGTAAAGTTATATCCGGCGTCGATAAACTTCTGAGTAACCTCCACTCCTCCAGCATAAAAATGCAACACAACAGGGATGTCTATGTTCATCTCGGCTAGAATTTTAAGTAAATCTTCATAAGCGTCATCAGAGCCGCTAGTTGGTCGACAATGAATCATTAGCGGCTTGTTAATCTCCTTGGCTATTTCTACCTGCTTTTCAAAAACCTGCCTCTGTCGCAATTTAGTTTCCGGATCATTGTTTCGATAATAGTCCAAGCCGCACTCACCGATAGCAACCACCTTCTCGTCTCTGGCTAATTCCAAAATAGCTTGCTGATCAAACTTCTCCGGAGCGTCAGCACTAGATTCACCTTCGTCCTTGTGCCAGTTTTCAACTGCATGATTTGGATGAAAACCCACCGTTGCCCAAATCATGTCGGGATATCGTTTAGCAATATCAATTGCCTCCTTTGAGGTTTCAACGCTTGTCCCAACCGTAATCATATTAATACCCAAAGCCCGCGCCCGATCAATCACCGCGCTTCGCTCGTCTCCATAGGCAGGAAAATGAACATGTGTGTGTACATCAAATAACATTATCTAAGCATACCCAATGGCGCCCTCAACAGCAAACCTCCCCTGTCCAGGTTCTGATACATATGATACACCCTTAAGTTTGTAATACGATCACATTTTT
>PFBB01000020.1:8532-10503 GCA_002773475.1 Candidatus Harrisonbacteria bacterium CG10_big_fil_rev_8_21_14_0_10_44_23 | reverse complement strand
CCGTATGGAGTATTTATTTGCAGTATTTATGCGGGGTGCAGGGTTAGATAAAAATAAAAAATACCGCCCGAAGGCGGTATTTTTAAGGTGGTGAGTAGGCCGGATTCTGTTCTTGATGACAATTTATCTGGGCCAAAGATTGCTCTCTGGCTCTAGCCCTTAGATAAACTCAGGGCAATAGCAGCACTCCCCAATACGCAGCATTGGAAAATCCTAATTACTAATTTCTAAATCCTAAACAATTTTCAATTTCCCAAATCCCAAAATTTTAAACTTAGAATTCAAGGGTTCTTCTGATTTGTTGAGAACTTAGTGTTTAGAGTTTAGAACTTCCCAGTGCTACGCACTGAGGCACGGCCTTGCACACAGGTAAGGATTTAGCCGTTTCACTCTTCGACTTCGCTCAGGGCTGGTCTCCGCGGTTAAGCGGAGGACTAACATATGAGCTTATATGAAGGCTTATCCCTTGCGGGATATTTTGGCTATCTCTAGCCAAAACGTCTCTGCTCGCACCTCTGTCTTACGACTGACGGGGGTTACCCGCTACCTGCTCCCACTTGCGTGGGGTGTGTCCGGACCTTCCTCCGCCAACGCGTAGCATTGGAAACACCAATCCCCAAGCAATAAATTCTAAACAAATCACAATCTCCAATGAGAAAATCACAAACTAATAGTTTGGAGCTCAAATTTGAAGTTTGGATATTATTTAATATTTAGATTTTGGTTTTTGAAGATTCCAGTGCCACGCACTGACAGTAGTCATCCTACCACCTAGAGGGGAGTATATCCCCAAGGGGATAAATGTCAAGAAACCCTAACTTGACAAATACGTCAAACTAAGATATAGTATGACTAATAAATCAAATTTCACATGACTCTTAAAACTAAAAACCCAGCAATCATCGGACTTCTAGCGGTATTTACGCTTATATTTATGTTTTTCGCCTATGCTCAAAGCGCACAAGCTAGCACTTGTTATGGTCCTGGTGATGCTTATTTTAATCCAAATGTTAATTGCTACAATCCAGCCCCAGCACCTACTCCAATCGTGTATCAGTGTAGCGATGGCCGAGACAACGACGGGAATGAATATTTTGATTATCCCGAAGATCCAAGCTGTTTTAGTCGCACCGACAACAATGAGTGGCCATATGACAATAACGACAATGACTTAGATGTTAGCTGTGATGTTTCCGACACCCGAGTAGAAGTTGGGGACAGGGTTTACTTTGAAGCTGATGTTAGTGGTGGCTATCCTCCATACTATTACGAGTGGGATGGCGAGATTAGTGGAGACGACGAGGAAGAAAACACCCGATTTTACGATGAGGGAACCTATGAAGTAGGGGTTGAGGTTCGCGACAGACGAGGCAATCGAGTTAATGGCGACTGCCACAGCGTGCTTGTTGAGGACCTAAATAACTACCAAAACTATTTTCCCGTTCCAACCCCAGCACCGCAACCTCAAGTTGTTCAAGCTCCGGTAAGTCGCACCATTGTTGCTCAACAAGCTCAAACTCAGGTTTCTGCCAATCAATTTGGTCAATTTGACATCCGAATGTGGACAGACGAGGAAAATACAGTTTACATTAGCTGGCAAACCAGCCAGCCTTCGCGCGGAATTGTCCACTACGGGCTTCAATCCCAGTTAGACCAGCAAAGCTTCCACTATGAATATCAAACCAGCGAGACTGCCGGTTTGAGCACTCTGCATCAGGTAAAAATCAGTAATCTTCAAATTGAAAGGACTTATTACTTCAGAGTGGTTTCTACCTTTGGCGATCAGCGCATTGTATCAGCAGAAAGAAGTTTCACCCTTCATCGAGGTGGCTCAGCCGATTACACCGGATTTGCTTCTGCCTTTGGATCTCTTAGCTACTTGCTATTTAACTCCTACACCTTGCTGTTTATAATCATCACTCTTCTGGCAATTTTGATATTCTTCCAAGGCCGAAGGGGGAGAAAGAAGAT
>PFBB01000020.1:6761-8507 GCA_002773475.1 Candidatus Harrisonbacteria bacterium CG10_big_fil_rev_8_21_14_0_10_44_23 | reverse complement strand
GGCAAAGTCTAAAAGAGTCATTTTCTTTGACATTTAGCGGCAATCTTGCTATTAACTGTATAACCGGCAAAGATAGGGAGATTAGCCGCTAAGCCCCATAAAATCTGGCAAAGAGGCAATAGTGCCAATTAAGTGATTGTGTTGACAAACGGCATAATATATGTTATGCTTTGTATCAACGCTGGCACTTCGTCAGCGTGCAGATCATTTCCAAATTAGGGGCGAAGCCCCAAGGAGGTGCGCGCATGCGCCAACTTTCCAACACTTGGTTCACGCGCGACGTTGCGCGTGCCGAAAACCGTCTTCGACAGTACGCTGTCAAGGCGGTGGCTGTTGCGAAGGACCCCCCGGTTTCTCGCAACGCCTCCAGGGCGTTGTTGCTTCTAGTCGTGATGCTTCCAATCATCACGGCGGGATGCGGGGCCGGAGCCGCAATCATCGCGGCCTTCGTGTGTACCCCTATCGGCTGGATTGCCGTAGCGGGACTGGCGATTGCGACCGTTGCCGTTCTCTTCATCTACGATGGGAACGACGGCGACCGCCCGAATCGGACCGGAACACCCGGGCCCGCACCACAGCCAGAGCCAGACACTCTGCGGTTCTATGTGGAGAACGCCGAGAAGGGCATCTCAGATTGCCCCATCCGCCGCATCCGCATCAAGGTGGAGGGCTCGGCAAGGTATGTCTGGGCCTTCGATGCCCACGGGCCCAACCAGCCGGGCGATGAGCCTGGATCTGTGCGCTTCGATCCGAAGCGCATGAGCTGGCCAAGAAATTTCCATCCCATCTTCGAGGATGGAACAACCGCCAGCGGGACCCACTTGACCGGGATGCTGGTCTTCGAGGACGTCGATGGAGACGGCATCGGCGACCGGTGGGTCAAGGGACCGGTACGGGCCCAGATCACGATCACCTTCGCCAATCCCGATCAACCGGAGGAGCTAGACCTGGGCTGGCAGTGGATCGAGCCCAACACTACGTTTGT
Source organism: Candidatus Harrisonbacteria bacterium CG10_big_fil_rev_8_21_14_0_10_44_23 (assembly GCA_002773475.1). GTDB lineage: Bacteria > Patescibacteriota > Minisyncoccia > UBA6257 > 1-14-0-10-44-23 > 1-14-0-10-44-23. The sequence continues at coordinate 7,522 of PFBB01000020.1, read as the reverse complement.
GGTGGGGTGGCACCCGACTCAGGGTGCACGGCTGATCAACACCCGCGTCGATCCGTTCGGCAAGCCCTTCATCCAGGAGGTCGAAGGGCTTGGTGGAGAAAAGGTTCAGTACTACGTCGACGATCTCGGCGTAGATGAGCTCGGAATGGTGCTTCCCGACGGGAAGTTCATTCCGAGCAACAACTGAACGCAAGGTTGGCGGCGAGAGCTCACGCTCTCGCCGCCTCCCAAATTCTTCAGAAGAAGAAAGAGCGAAAATAATTGCTTTTTCTCCTCTTGAAGAAGAGGAGCCACGGTGACGCGAGTCACCAAAAAATAATAAATAATAATTATAAAATGAAAAAAACACTAATCATTGCAGTAGCTGTGATTCAAGTCGTAACGCTTATGGGAATAAGCGTGAATTTTGCTTCTGCGGCCTATTCTCAGTGTTCAGACGGATTCAACAATGATCCTGCACAGGACAATCTGATTGACTCCGCTGATCCGGGTTGTCACACAGACTTTAATGCTTCAAACAGTTCAAGTTATGACCCGACTCTGAATTCTGAGTTCAATTCCACCTCAAGTGGTGGTTCTAACACTGGAGGTAGTCCCTCTCAGTGTGATGATGGTTATGACAACGACAATGACGGCAAGGTCGACATGAGCGACCCAAACTGTTCCAGTAGTTCAGACCGAACTGAGTTCGGTTCCTGCCTGGTAGATGGTTGCAACCCTCCACCAGTAGAGTACCAATGTGATGACGGCATCGACAACGA
>PFBB01000020.1:0-6749 GCA_002773475.1 Candidatus Harrisonbacteria bacterium CG10_big_fil_rev_8_21_14_0_10_44_23 | reverse complement strand
GATGGCGATGGTTACACCGACTATCCTTCTGACCCAAGTTGTTCTAGTCGTTACGACAACAACGAGTGGCCAAAAGATAACCAAGTCACCTATCAGTGTGACGACGGCATCGACAACGATGGCGATGGTTACACCGACTATCCTTCTGACCCAAGTTGTTCTAGCCGAACCGACAACAACGAGTGGCCATACGATGGCGGAAGCAGCAGCAACCTTCGGGTAAGCTGTGATGTTTCTGACACCAGCGTTGAGGAAGGCGATCGAGTTACTTTCGAAGCCGACGTTAGCGGTGGTTACCCTCCTTACGACTATGAATGGAATGGGGACATCGACGGTGATGACGACACTGAAAGGGTTCGATTTGACGACAATGGTCGTTACGACGTTGAAGTTACCGTAACCGACAGCCGAGGTAATGAGGATAGCGATGACTGTTCCACTGTCCGAGTTGGTGACGGAAACAATGATGATACCGACATTCGTTTCACTTCTACTCCAATTACCAGTGGTCGAGTTGGTCTTCTATACACCTACAATGCAGACGCCTATGCTGGCTCTCGCACTGTTCAGTATCGATTACTCAACGCCCCAGCTGGCATGAGCATCAACCCATACTCTGGAGTAATTCAGTGGGTTCCAACTTCTGCACAGGGCAACCTTACCCACACTGTTCGAGTTGAGGCTTCTGCTGGTAGCGATAGCGTCTCTCAGACCTATCAGGTATTTGTTACCCAGCCAACCACTGGAGGACCAAACATTGTCTATGTTCCGGGGCCAACCCGAACCATAGTGCAAACCGCCCCAGTCGCTGATTTGGACATCTTCAACCTACGAGTAGACAACGACGAGCAAATGAACGTTATTGTCAGCTTCGAGACCACCATTACGGCTTCCAGCCGAGTGGTCTACAGCTTGAGTTCTCACGTTGATGATGAGGACAACATAAACCTTTACGAGTTTAGTCGATCCAACGGTGGTCAAACCACCTTCCATCAGATTAATCTGGGACAGTTGCAAATGAACACCACATATTACATGCGGGTTATCGCAACTGCTGGTAGTCAAACCGATATGACCGGCGAGCTGGGCTTTGTCCAACTTCCAACTGGTATTATCTTTGGCTCCAACACCACCGGACAAGTTTACCGAGACGATGGGTCTGCATTTGCTAGCGTTTTAGCCAGCATTGGTGCTTTCCTTATCAGCCCTTGGTTCTTGCTCCTGATTATCATCATTCTGTTGATAATCCTGTTGATGCGCCGTGGCTCTGAAGCTTCCTATGTCCATACTTCTGGACCTGTTGAAATTAAGAGTTAAAAATTGTGTTTAACTTGATCAACCAAAAAGCTGATCAAGAGAGTATACGGATGCCTAACAAGGCAGACGATGTAAAACAAAAAACCGCCCACTGGCGGTTTTTTGTTTTATTGATTTACGTTCATCGGTAGCGGCGGTTTTTTGACCTCCATCAGATCTTTTTTCTCATGCAAGATAAATTGGCCAACACCGAACAACAACAGAGAGGTGGTTGCGGAGATAACGCAATATAAGCAGAAGGCAAATAAAATCGCCGCTTGAACATAGAGAAGATAGAGAGAGAAGAGCGCTCCGGCAATCGTTGCCCAAGCACCAAGCCGCATTATTCGCCAGTTTCTTCGGTCTAGGTAAACAACCGAAAGAACAATTAGAAACAAATAGTAAACCGCACCCAAAACAGACAAGGGGACCGGACCGATATTTGCATAACTGCTACTCAATACCCCTTCACAATCAAACCCCTCGGTGCAGGAAACGGGGATCGCCAAATAATGAGAGGCCGTAATATAACCAGCGTCAGCAAAACCGACTATGGCTAAAAGGAGAAACAAAGAAAATAGAATTTTATGTCGCATTTTCTTCTGAGGTTAATTTACTTATCTCGGCTTCAATTATACTCTCAAATTCACCCACAGTCCTAGGATTGGCGATTAGTCGGCCGTTCAGCAAGAAGGTTGGCGTTCCTAGCAAGGGGATCGATTCTCCCGCTATTATATCGGCGGCAATAGCATCTTTTACAACACTGGAGTTAAAGTCGGCATCAAACTTGTCCATATCTAAACCAATTTCTTCTCCGTATCCTTTAAATATTGCCTTAGCTCTAGGCGCGGTTTCCCAATTTCTTTGATTTTCAAATAAACTGGAGTGCATTTGCCAAAACTTTCCTTGTAGTCCGGCCGCTTCCGATGCCTGAGCAGCTTCGTAGGCATTTTGGTGGATGCTCACTAGGGGATATTGGCGATAAGCAAAGCGAACATCGTTTGGATACTTTTCTAGTATTTGATCAACGATTGGTTGATAGGCGGCGCAAGCCGGACATTGAAAATCGCTATATTCAATCAACTCAACCACAGCGCCCTCTGGCCCCTGAGTCCAATCCTGCTCAGCAATGTTTTGGTCAGTAGCAACCACATCACCACCACCCTGCGAGGCTGGTTTTTGAGCTAGTTTAATAATGCCCCAGACCGCCCCAGCAATTATAACTAGAGTGAGCAACCAGATTATTATACTTCGCACAGTTTTTTTACTTGTCCGCTTTTTGGCAAATTTTTCTTTTTCCGCCATTCTCTCCAGTCGGCGGCGCTGTTTTCTTGAAATATTTTCTTCCATTTTAATAATTTGTTTTTTTATTTTTTTTATAAATTCTAATTGACCCAACCAACGTGCCCAAGGCTCCCAAGCCTACGTTCCATAAAGTGTCAGAGAAAAGGTTTTCTCCACCTTGCCCAAAAGCCTTCGTGCCGAGGTACAAATCGCTCAAATATTCCGCAAACTCCCAGCCGATAAGTATCAGTAAGATACCAGTCACTCCGTAAAACATAGCATACCAGATTGGCCTCGGATACCAAACACTTAAAAACCTAATCAAGGCGATCACGGCTAGATAAGGCAAGACTAGGTGAAGGAGGCGGTCGTAGGGAAGACCTATCATGTAAAGACGATGAAGGCCTAGCGTACCCAAAAACCCAGCAACAAAGGCGATTGCTCCAACATTCTGCAATTTTGTTAAGGTATCGTGTTTTTCCTCCGCATCGGTAATCGATCCGCGAAACAACAGTCGGGGTAGAATTAGTAAAAATAGATAAACAAAGGCCCCAAATCCAGTTATCCCTGGCAGAAACCAGTCTGGATAGATCTGCGGATTAGAAATCAACAAAAACCCACCCGCTAAAGCAAAAAACAAGGCGACTAGCTTAAGGAATGGACTTGGTAGTAATTTATTCATATTAAACTCCCGAACTCCATTATTCGTTTATCGTATAACCACTACTTGCTAGCTCCTGCTATTATTAGGTAAGCTATCAATATCTCTATAACATTATATCACCTAGTATGAAAACCATATCAACCCTTCTAACTACTCTGTTTTTAGCAAACCTGTTAATTCTTCCAAGCGCGCAAGCGCTTTCTTGTCAGCAAACCTTTCCACGGATTGCCACCATTGAGGATGTTCAGCTACTTAACGAGCAAACTCAAGACGTTAACTTAAAATGGGTTTACACCTACAAGAGTACGCGGATCAACAGCGGAGAGGGGGTGACGATAGATATCGATAAGTATCAGGAGATTGTTAATGAGTATGTAAACAACGAGTTAGACGAATTTGAAAAGGCCAGCGAGGTTGAAAACAATGGCTGGAATTATGAAAAGATTATTCTTCCGATTCAAGTTGCCCGCCGGATGGAGTTTGAGGCTGGAGACATAATTATTACCGGCCCCCCATTTGAGATTTGCGACTATCGCTTTATGGGAGTCTTCTCCGAAGAGGGGGAGATCAAATACACCTATATAAACGACAGCTTTAATTCCTATCAGTACAAAGGAAGCCAAATAAAATCGGAGCCAGCCGACCCCGTTCAATGTCAGGGATATAGTTGCCAAGTTAAAGCCAACGTCTATATTGATGGTCAGTCGAGCACGATTGTTCCTGGGCAAACTAAGGACTTCACCGATGGACTAGCAAAGTTTGTCACCTTGATCGACGCCATCTATCCGCAGAAGGGCGTAGACTCCGAATCATTATTTCCGTGGGGAGGGGGAGAGAAAGTTGAATATTTAATCTCCTTTAACCCAGAGTTTCAAGGAACGGCGACAATGGCAGAGGGGTCCGAAGAAGGAAGTAGCACCTCTAGCCCCAGCGAAGAAACCACCGTTAGCGAAACCGCTCAATCAACCTCAACCGAGGTTGTCTCCAACAATTTTGGCGAAGTTGAAAAACCAAATTTCTTAGTGCGCTTCTGGCACTGGTTGACTGGCCTTTTCTCTAAGTAGCCGCACTCCGGCAAGACTTGAGATAATCAAGGCAATCGCCGCAACCGTTGCGACGATAAATCCGATGCCAAAAACGTCTACAAATAAGGCGAGAATTAACCAAAAGATAAATTGGCCACCCATTGATATCGCATTACGCATAGTCATTGCGGTCAAGGGGCCGATCTCTCTTCCCCGATTAAACAACCGAGTAAGTAGCGCCACACTCATCATTAGTATGGCAACCCCCATAAGGAAAACACTGGCAAAATAGAAAAATCCAGTCGAAATTATCATTCGCAAAATCCAAACAATAGCAGCCAGCAAGGCGCCCAAAGCAATTAATTTGTTGGGGTCCCTCTTTGCCGCCTTTCCAAAAAAGTAAGAAGAAATAATAGTTGTCACCGACAAAATAACCGACACCATTGCCACTGAGCTTATGTTGTTAAAGTACAAATAAATAAACACCGGCCAGACATAAAGCTCCGCACTTTGTAAAACACCAAAAAGGGCGACCCCTAAATAATTAATCTTTTCTTCGGCTTGCTTAAAAAAGTTTCTAAACAACGGCTCCTCCAGCCCTGGCTTATCATGAATTTCTTTCATTTGGAAAAGGGGGATAAGCGAAACAGAAAAAACAACAATACTGGAGAAAATTAAAATGTGGGGGCCACCGACGATTAATACAGACCCACCAATTGCTGGCCCTATCATTGTCGCTAAATTCTTTACCGCAAACAAAATCCCAGTCTGCTCTCCAATTTTTTCTACCTTCTGATTTATCTTTTCAAATAGATATAAATGGCTCGTCCAGAAGAAAGCATCATAAACCGCCATTAGAAAAGCCATCACAAAAAGCAATAGAAATTGATCCACCTTGAGGAGGTATAAACCGACAAAAGAACAGATGATTGAAACTACGGCTAAAATAAGAACATTCTTCGCTCCTAGCCTCTTGATTAAACTATGAGAAACAAAATCCAGGGGGACGGAGAGGCCGATAAAAACCATCATATACAAAATAACGGTCTTGAGCTCATAGCCAATTTGAAGCAATAAAATCGGGACAAAAACATTGATCAAGCTTCGGGCTAAAACGTGTAGCCAGATCGAAAGGTCAAAATGCCAAAAGTCAGTATGAAAGATTTGCCAAATTTTATGGCGATGGTAAGTATGAATGCTCTGCATGAATTTAAGTTTAACACCTCTCTCAGCTTTGACGAGGTGAAATTTGCTCATTTGAGGCCATGTGGTAGCCTACCAGTACCTATTAATCACTAAAATCAATCTAATGAAATCAATTATTTGGCTAATTATTGCTCTAGTCGTCATTCTTGGCGCAATTTACCTTTTTGGGAGCAAAAACGAAATTAGCTACGTCAATACCGTTGACCAAGAAATTGCCGACCTAGAGGCCGATCTAGTTGAGCTAGACGCTATGGTTAAGGCAGATACTTTAGACGAGGAAGCGGCTACGGCCGCCCAGACTCGCATTACCGCCAGAATTGAAGCAATCAACGATGCAATCAATAGCGGCAACGATGCCCAGCTCACTGATGCTCAGAAGCAGACACTCGTTGCCGCCTTGGACAAATTGCAGGGAGTGCTAGTCAGCTATCGCGCAACTCTTGATGCGGTAGACAAGAAGGCCCCGAGAAAACATGGATCTGGTTCTGGAGCCGAGGTCGCCACCGACACTACAGTTGAAGGAGAGACCGAGGTGTCCACCAGCACAGACGAAGAGGCGACGGAGGGAGAAGGGGGGGGCTATGGCAGAGGGAGACATTTCTCTAGCTGACCTGCTCGAAGAAGTCATCAACGACCTCGAGGATCACATTACTGATGCGGTAGGCGAAAACACCGAAGAGACTGTTGTTGAAGAAGAGGCAACTACCACCGCGGAAGAGGCCATCACTGCTGAAGCAGAAGTTGAGGTAAATACCGAAGCAGAAGTTTCTCTATAAAGAAGCCGAAAACAAAAAATCACCCCAGTCGGGGTGATTTTTTTTTATTGCAGAGCGACGGTGGCTATGCTAAATTATGCCAGTAAGTATTGCCGAATAGTGCCGGGTAGTGTAATGGCAACACGCCTCCCTTTGGAGGAGGAACTCTAGGTCCGATTCCTAGCCCGGCAACATGGAGAAAAAAGCTAAACGCAACAAAGCTGTTACAGCCGTCTATCTTATTTTGAGAAAGGGCGAGGATATTCTTTTATCCAGAAGATGCAACACGGGTTTCCAAGACGGCAACTATCAGGTACCCGCCGGGCACATTGACGCAGACGAACTTCCCACCCAGGCTTTAATCAGAGAGATGCAAGAGGAGATCGGGGTTATCATCAAAAAAGAAGACCTAAAGTTGCTTCATGCTTCATTTCGTCCAAAGCACGACGAGAGCGGCGATCGAGTTGATTATTATTTCGGTGCCAAGACTTGGGTTGGAGAAATTAGAAACACAGAGCC
>PFBB01000022.1:633-7457 GCA_002773475.1 Candidatus Harrisonbacteria bacterium CG10_big_fil_rev_8_21_14_0_10_44_23 | reverse complement strand
CCACTTCAGCTAGATCACGCAGGGCGACGGCCCGAGTGCCAGGGGAAATTCTTAGTAAAGAATTATTCCCGATAGCTGAAGTGGATTTATTCAATTCTAATCAATAATTCTTCCTTTCGTCGCCGCCTCCGCCACCAACTTCAAATCCATTGCTTTCGACCCCTTGATTAAAACCAAGTCGCCCTTCCGTAAAATCTCCAAAAGTTTTATTTCGGCGTCATGGGCGGCGTCAAAAGAAAAAACATTTCTCTTCAGCATCCCCGTCTTAATTGCGGCATTCGCCATCCTTCTCCCCTGCTCTCCAACGGTAATAAGAATTTTAAATAAATTAGCTGCCTCTTTCCCGACTGCATCGTGCGCCTTATCAGAAAAGTGCCCCAGCTCTAGCATGTCTCCCAAAACTGCGATCTTTCTCTTTGCTCTAATTTCTGCGATTGTCTCAAAGGCCATATTCATCGCAATCGGTGAGGCGTTATAGCTATCGTCCATTATATAGCTCTGATTCATTCCGCTCATCAACTTCATTCTCTGACTGGGTACTGGAAAATGGGTAAATGCATCCGCAATTTGTACCAAATTTAAACCAATGCTAGTTGCCACCATCGCCGCGGCAGCAGCAGCGTAGGCCTGAGATCTCCCCAGCGTTCCATTTATCCTAATTGGCACAAAGTTGTCTCCATGCTCAAGTTTGAAACTAATTCCAATTGGTTTTTTGGGAATCCCTTTGCCGATAGTTTCTAGCCGAGTCTCAAAAGCCGACACCTTCAGATCTGCCTTTTCTCCAAAACCAAAATACATCGTCTCCCCTCGGTTCTTTTCTTTTAGCGCCAACACTCTATCCTCATCACAATTCAATATTGCCACCCCCGAGCTACTTAGCGCTTCAATCAATCTAGACTTTTCCTTTGCTACTTGTTCTGGGCTGTCATAAAACTCTACGTGCACCGGCACGTCGCCGATTGCGGTGAGTACAGTAATGTCTGGTCGCGCAATTGAAATCAAATATTTTAAATCTCCCGGCTTATCCGCTGCATATTCCAAAACTAGAACCTCTGGATAGTGTCCCAAAACTCTATTGGCAATAAATTCTGGAAATATCGTTAAAAAAGCTCCGCGGATCAAAACTCTTGTCCAAAACCCATATCCTCCGACTCTTTGATAGTCGCCAATTATCGTCATTGGAAAACCAAATTCTGTATTAAAATTTCCTCTATTCCGTCGGGTTTTTTTTGAGGATCTCAACACTGTATAGATTGCCTCTTTGGTAGAAGTCTTCCCCACGCTTCCCGTTACCCCAACAATCGTTGGGTCATATTTATCCAATATCTTTCTAGAGAAAATAGCCAGCCACTTTTGCAGCTGGTTTCTCAAGATTTTTTTCGCTTTTATTTTTAGTTCTGCCTTAGTCATCTAGGTTGTCTGGCGGGATTTGGTAGTAGTTTAAAATAAACTCTGCCAATTCTTTAAATGCTGGGACTACCGTTTGCCCCGCCAATGGTGATCCAGCCGGTTTATCTAATTTTATCAAAATCGTAAATTGTGGGTGTGAGGCGGGAGCAAAGCCAACATAGGTATTAATCAATCCCTCGCTAAATTCAAGGTAGCCACCATTCTTTAAGTCAGGGACCTGCGCCGTGCCAGTCTTTCCCGCGACATCATAGTGAGGAATGTCTGCTACGTAGTTAATCTTTACTGCAGAAACCATTATATCCGTAACCTGACGAGCTGTTTCTACATCCACCACGCGCCTTACTCTAGCAGGATTCTTGTTTGCGTCAATGTAGGGGCGCATCAATACTCCATCGTTAGCAATTGCCGAGATTGCAGTGATTAGTCGGATTGGAGTTACAGAAACTCCTTGTCCAAAAGATGCAGTAGCATAGTTAATGTCTTGAATGTCTTTTTCTAAAGGCGCCAAACTACCGAGCGCCTCACCAGGAAGATCAATATCCGAAAATTCCTTTAGACCAAAGTCTTTCAAGTATTTATAAAATGTTTCATGCCCAATCCTTTGCTCTGCAAACACCATTGCTGTGTTTACTGAATGCTCAATCCCTTCCGCTATAGTCATATTTCCATAAGCCTTCAAATCCCAGTTCCTTATAGTTTTACCATTTAACACCGCCTCCCCTGTGTCGTAAAAGGAGGTTCGAGGAGTGATCGCGCCACTATCAATTCCAGCCGCGACAGTAATTATTTTAAATATCGATCCCGGCTCATATATTGATTGCACCACTGCGTTCCTAAAATTAGAAACATCACCAACTTCGGAATAGTTGTTTGGATCAAAATTTGGCGCATTCACCATTGCTAAGATTTCTCCAGTTTGTGGATTTTGCACAATCACCGATCCACCCTCAGCCGAATACCTCTCCATTAAATTCCTCAAGATCTCTTCCGCCTGTCCTTGGATGTTGGTATCAATGGTGAGATTGATGTCCTCCCCCGGAATCGAATCGGTCAAAGATCCAAATCTAAATCGGCGGGCTTCACCCACCAGAGACTCATTGTGGTAGGCCTCTACTCCATAAAGCCCGGTGGGTAAATCATTATTTTCGCTCAACCCAACAAATCCTAATACTTGAGCTCCCTGCTCTCCAAGCGGATAATAACGATGTTTTTCTGCATCAACATAAATCCCCTCTATTCCAAGCCTCCCTACCCTGGCCGCCAACTCCTCATCGGCCTTATCAACCAACAACTCATATTCCCGATTTTCCTTTCCTAGTTTTTCCTCAATTTCCCCCACCTCTAAGCCAGTTATCTCTGAAAGGAGTCGAGCCGTTTCTTCAATATCTACTCCTTTATTTTTTATTTCTTTTGGTACTGCAAAGATCTTTGGAAACTCCTTCGTAATCGCCGCTGGCACTTTTGCTCCGTACTTATCCGTAAAATAAATGTTTCCCCTCTTCGCTTCAAATGTTTGCGCTGCTTCGTTTTGCGCATTCGCTCTGGAAACATAATAATCTCCATTACCAATTTGGAGATTGTAGACCGTAAAAGAAATTAAGATAAAACCCAGAGCAGCGATGCCGTTTAAAAATAAAAGGCGCCCTTTCATATTAGTTTCGCGCGCTAACTTGTAAGCCGCCTACTTTTAAATAGTCTGGATTTTGCTCCTTAACCAAATTTAAACTCTGAGCCAGTTGATCTAAGCTAGAAAAGTCTAATAGATTATAAAAATCACTCTTTAAGTCTGCATTCTTTAGTTCTGCCCAAGTCAATAACTCGCTATTCTCTTGATTAGCGTTCCTGAGCTGAACCACCCCATTATATAAAAACACTCCGGAAAAAACGGTAATCACTGCAACAACACCCGAAACCACCAAAGCCACTTTCGAAATCATCTCCCATTTTTGTTGTCGCCTTTTGTTAAACATCTATATTTTTTGAATTACTCTAAGCTTTGCACTTCGGCTTCTAGGATTTTCGCTTTCCTCCTGCAGGGTTGGCTGAATAAATTCCTCTTGCACCCATTCAAAATTCTTACTTTTCACCATCTGCTTCATCCATTGCTTCACCATTCGATCCTCTAGTGAATGAAAGCTCATGATTCCGACTCGGCCCTTTTCAGAAAGAAGCTCCTCTACTGTTTCTAAAAATTTCTCCAGATGTCCCAACTCATCATTAGCCATTATCCTAAGGGCCATAAAGGTTCGCGTTGCCGGGTGAATCCTCCCTCTCTCATATCCACTACCAAACAGATTTTTTATGAGCTGAGCCAACTCACTCGCAGTTTGGATTGGCAGATTGGCCTTAATCTCTCGGGCAATTCGTTTTGCGTACTTTTCCTGCCCAAACGTTTTCAATGCGTTTACCAGCTCTTTCTCGCTCAATTTTCTTATCAACTCAGAGACTGGCACGCCACTGTCATCGTAAGTCATCGATAGCTCTCCTAAAGAGTTAAAGCCAAACCCTCTCTCTAGGTCTTCTATCTGATCGGAGGACATCCCCAAGTCGAGCAAAATTCCATCAACTTTCGGCAGTGAATTTTGTTTTAATATTTCCGGTAAATCTGAATAATTTCCGGCGACGACAAGCGTCTTTTTGAGATTGGCGGGTTGATCTTCTAGGATTTGCTCTAGACGAGCCACTGCCTTTAAATCTCGATCAACCGCCAGAACCATTCCCCCAGGTTCTAACCTCTTGATGATCTCTTGTAGGTGACCACCGCCACCCGCAGTACCATCAACAAAGAACTCGCCCGGCTTGGGAGCCAATGTCTCCAATACTTCCTGTAAAAGAACAGGCACATGTTTGGCTAATTTTGTTTTTGATTGCTCCATTGGGTAATCAGTTAAACCTAATTAGCCAACCAAACAATCAAACTAAATACCTAGATCGGAAAGCTTTTCCGCGATCTCGTCAGATTCTTCCTCAGTTTTCTGCTTATAACTCTCCCAACGCTCCTCATTCCAAATTTCGATTCGGTTATAGACTCCTGCCACTACTGCTGATTTTTCTAAGCCAGCATACTTACGCAAATAATCCGGAATCAAAACTCGACCTTGAGAATCAATTTCCACATCTACCGCTCCAGCAAACATTAATCGACTAAAGGAGCGCGAGTTGGCCTGCGTCATTGGTAAGGATTTTATTTTCTCTGCTAGTTCTTCCCATTCCCCAGCAGAAAAAACAAAAAGACAGTGATCCAACCCTCGAGTGACCACCGCCCTGTTATTCAAAGAGTGTCTAAATTTAGATGGAATTGCCATCCTCCCCTTTTCGTCTAAGTTGTGTTTGTATTCACCGATAAACATAGGCTATCCCCAGATGGGGGTAATTAAGGAAAAGATGTAATGAATGATTTCTAATGTCATATTTAACAATTCGGTTGTCACTTGATCAAGCAATGCTTGGGCGTCCAGTTACTTCCCCCATTCAGCGAACGAGGAACCCTAGACTATATTTTCCTATTTATCGCTAGCAAACATCGAAGAGCGACGGCTCGAGATCTTAGAGGCAATTTTCAGCAGAAAATTAGTTTCGGTGCTAGCGATAATTAGGAAAATAGGCATATTCTGAGTGAGTTATCCCCAGATTCGAGGGTTATCCCCATAGTTATCCACAATTCCCCACGTCGTTCCTCAATATTACTCCCTCTTCCCCACTTCGGTCAAATTCCCCTATGTGGAAAACATTTTGGGCAATAAAAAAACCGCCCTAAGTGCGGTAGATTTGCGGGGCGCCCAATGGGCGCCCCGCCTACTAGCCAACCGGTCGCTGCTTCGCATGTCTCCAAATATGCTCAATAGAATTGCACATAGAGCATCTACCTCGCGTTCTGCTGTCGTAGTTGAGCTTCTTCTTGCAACCACAGATACATTGGCAATGCGTGGGCAGCTCTTCCTCCTTTTTCTTCTTCCTCCTCGTTCGTTTCTCCAAGTGGCTTCTTTCAACCCTGGAGACGCCGCCGTACAGCGACCCCTTCCTTATTTGACCCGACACTTTTTCCTCCCTTCAGAAAACAAGCCCAAGTTACCAACACAGCTGCTAATTGTCAAACAAAAAAGACCCGCGTTTGCGGGCCCCTCTTGTTTAAGTATCGAACTATTTCAATTCGACAGTTGCACCGGAAGCTTCAAGTTTCTGCTTCAATTCATCAGCGTCTGCTTTTGAAAGGCCTTTCTTTATTTCGCTTGGTGCGCTATCAACCATATCCTTAGCTTCTTTCAACCCAAGACCAGTGGCTTCTCGAACTGCTTTGATCGCTTGGATCTTTTGCCCTCCAGCGGCGGTCAAAACAACAGTGAACTCACTTTGCTCTTCTCCACCAGCTTCACCACCTGCGGCTGGACCGGCGGCGGCAACTGCTGCAGAAATTCCAAACTTCTCTTCCATCGCCTTAACTAAGTTTGCCATTTCTACTACGGTCAGCTTTCCAACCTCCTCAATTATCTTATTGAGCTTTGGATCAACCTCGGTCTTTACTTCAGTCTCTGGCTGAACATCGTCTTTTTTTGTTTCTTCTGCCATATTTTTATAAATTTATTTATTACTTCTTATTTCTGTATTTTATTTGGAGCCTTCCTCCTCGGTTTTGTTTTCCTCCTCGGGCTTTTCTTCCGTTGGAGCTTCCTCCGACTTAACTTCGGAGTCCGACTCGACCTTTTCTTCTGTCTTGACAACCTCTTCAGCTACTGGGGTTTCTTCTTTCGTTTTCTCTATCGCGGGAGCCTCTTCTTTTTTTGACTCCTCCTTAACTTCTTCTACTGGCCCCTGCTCTGAAAGCTGCTTAACGATAGACATAAACGCTCGAACTGGGCTACTAAATCCTCCCATAACCATCGCTAGCAACACGTCTCGGCTTGGCAAGCTTGCAATCATTACAAATTCTTCCTTTCCAACCATATCTCCCCTCTCCCCGTCGTAGGCATCTAACACCTCAAAGTGAGAAGTTTCTGCGTCTTTAAATTTCTTAGAAAACTTATATAGTGGGCTAGCGATTTCAGACAACTCTTTTTCAGAAAAAATTGTCCCCAATAGTCGCTCTTCTTGTGTTGGGTCAAATTTTATCCCCGCCTCGTCAAGCGCCAATTTCAATAAACGCTTTTTCAAAACCTTCATCTGCGCTCCTTGAGCCCTAAGCTCTCTCTTCAATAATTTAAGGTCAGTATCGCTAATTCCCGAAAAGTCGGCAAAAACAATCGCCTTTGCACCCTTAATTGAATCTGTCGCGAGTTGCAGCTGAATTTTCTTTTGTTCTTTTGTAAGCATGATTTTTTCTTATGTTTAAAATAAAACAGCCCGCAAGGGCCGCTTAAATATTTCTATAAGCTACAAGCTAAAAGCTAAAAGCTTTTGCATTACCCTCGAGAGGTCCT
>PFBB01000022.1:0-601 GCA_002773475.1 Candidatus Harrisonbacteria bacterium CG10_big_fil_rev_8_21_14_0_10_44_23 | reverse complement strand
ATTCAATTGTTCACCCAGAATAGCGAACTGCCCCAAAGGTGTCAAGGGCTCGGATCGAAGATCGATCCGAGCCCCTCCCTTCGTTGGCGCCCCTAGGACGCCAACGCGAACCTCTCCTTCGCTGCCTCGACCGCCTCTTCGAGGCTAGAGAACTGGCCGTTGCGGCAGGCGCAGCGGGCCCAAGCACAGAGCTTGTGCAGCATCTGGCCTTCCTGAACTTCCTCCTCAGCCTTGATCAGGGCCTCCAGAGGGTCGCCGTTCGCGTCGGTGATTCCGCTCGGCGGAATCCACCGCTTCTGCAGATCGCTCCGCAGGGGCTGCCACTCCTCCTCGTCCACCATCACCATGATCCGCTTCGGACAGCCATCCATCGGATGCACCATCCTCGGCTCACCTTCCGGCCGATAGACTATGGCCGATATCACTTCGTGCCGTCCATTCTTCATCTTCCCTCCCAAGGGAACGTTATGAGCTCAGCGTATTGCCGAACTCTCTAAATATAGTATACCACACTTTGTCCCACTTGACAATACCCTGTACTGGTCCATAACATATGATACACACAGCACCTTGAAAATATGAAAGGAAAATATAAGGGTTG
>PFBB01000018.1 GCA_002773475.1 Candidatus Harrisonbacteria bacterium CG10_big_fil_rev_8_21_14_0_10_44_23 | reverse complement strand
TTAATGATTAATTCTAACAGGAGAAAACAAAAAGTGGACATGTTTTGTGTGTCCACTTTTTGGGGTACAGATCACTGTGCGCGCTGAGGGACTTGAACCCCCGACCTTCTCGGTGTAAACGAGCTGCTCTACCAGCTGAGCTAAGCGCGCATTTTTAGTGCCCTAATTAAAGCAGATTGCAAAATAAATCTCAATAGGGGAGTTGCTATTTCTTAGCAATAAGATTTATATAGTTTTTTTATCCATTTATGTCGGCCCGGGAGGAGTCGGACCTCCGATAGGCGTGTATAAGACGCCGGTTTTACCGTTAAACTACGGGCCGATTTATATTACTTCTTTTCCAAGAAAGACATACGGAGAGCTTTCATGCTCATAAATATCTTCCTACCAACAATAGCATTTGAAAATATGATATTACAAGTGCCGTGCCTGAAACCGGTTTTATATGAAAGGTTAGACAGCTTGCTACTTTTCACATACGGCTTTTTGAATTGTACACGCCTCACACCCAAAATATTTTTCCAGTAATTTATTTCTCCGTTAATATTCATATCTCTATAAAGATGCAGTCTAAAATTTAAGTTTTCTTTTTTTATTTTTAAAATATTTTCAAACCAAAATATAAAAAATTTAATTATCGCTGGATCCGAGTTAGCGACACATAGGGTTGTAAATTTTTTATCCTTTGTCCCTTCTGCCCAGTACATAAAAAGTCCGGCTAAAAACAATTTTCGCTTACTCATCGGAAGAATTTCTTTCTTCTGCCTAAGGTAGATGTCGTTTAGCAATTCCTCTCGTTGCCGCCGTCTAGTCTCCCGATAATTTTCAATTCGCTGATGATTGTGGTCCCGCAACTCTTTAATTCTATCCACCGACAGGGGATAGTCTCTAAGCCATGCGCTTAATGTCCCCTTACTTATTCCAAGAATTTCTTTTATCTGGCTATAACTTCTCCCTCTCTTCCGAAGTTTTATAGCTTTTTCTTTTTCGAGCCTTCGCGCCAATGAATTATGTGAATGATTGAATGTGCGTCTATTGTAGCACCTTCAAGGTTCACAAAAAATGCTCCATACCGTATGGAGCATTTTTTTCTAACTTATCGTCAGCGGCTTTAGCTTTAGAGGAGCGAGCAGGGCGTTAAACTCTTCCTGTTCCAAGGTCTCCTTCTCGAGTAGTTCTTTAGCAATCTTCTCTAACGCTTTTTTCCTAGTGCCTAATATCTTTTTAGCCGTTTTGTAGGCCATGTCCATAAAGTTCACCACCTCTCTGTCGATTGTTGCCGCGGTTTCATCGGAATAGTGCTTCTCTCCCATCATATCTCGTCCTAGGAATATCGATGTGTCTGTGTGCCCCCAGCTCACTGGACCAAATTTTTCACTCATACCGTAACGGGTAACCAACTGGCGGCTTAGCTCGGTGGCTTTTTCAAGGTCGTTAGACGCACCAGTAGTTACATCTTTGAAGGTCAGCTCCTCCGCTACATAGCCACCCATCAATGTGGCGAGATCTGTCAAAAACTGCTTTTTTGTCCTTAGTCTGTTTTCCTCTAGGGGTAGCTTGAGCGTGTATCCACCGGCATGTCCGCGGCTAATGATTGAAATCTTGTGCACCGGATCGGCGTCCTTTAAGCTAGCCGCAATCAAGGCGTGTCCAGCTTCGTGATAAGCAGTAATTTCTCTTTCTTTTTCCGAGATAACGCGTCCTTTTTTCTCCGGGCCAAGCAACACCTTCTCGATCGAGGAGAAGATATCTTGCTGACTAATAATCTTTTTGCCTTGTCTTGCTGCAAAAATCGCTGCTTCGTTTAGCAGGTTTTCCAAATCAGCCCCAGAGAATCCTGGTGTTCTGACTGCGATCTTTCTGAGATCTACTGATTTTTCGACTGGCTTGTTTCTTGCGTGTAATTTTAAAATTTGTTCTCTCTCCTGGATGTCTGGTAGGTGAATCACTACTCGGCGATCAAATCTACCAGGACGCAAAAGCGCCTGATCTAGGATATCTGGCCGATTAGTAGCGGCCAAAACAATCACCTTGCTGTCACGATCAAACCCGTCCATCTCTACAAGGATCTGGTTTAAAGTCTGCTCTCTTTCATCGTGACCACCACCAAGACCTGCTCCTCTTTGTCTCCCCACCGCATCTATCTCATCAATAAACAAAATCGAAGGAGCAGCTCGTTTTGCCGTTGAAAAGGTGTCTCGAATCCTAGCTGCACCAACCCCGACAAACATTTCCACAAATTCAGAGGCGGATATATGAAAGAAGGGGACTCCGCTCTCGCCCGCAACCGCCCGTGCTAAAAGGGTTTTACCGCTTCCTGGTGCCCCCATTAGCAAGACCCCTCGCGGGATTTTTGCTCCCATTCTCAAAAACTTTTGTGGGCTTTTTAAAAACTCTACCACCTCTAGCAACTCTTGTTTCTCCTCTTTCAGGCCGGCAACGTCATTAAAGGTAATTTTAGTTTTCTGCCCCGTTCCAGACTTTAGGTTTGAGCGACCAAAGCTCATTACTTGATTCGCTCCGCCCTTTGCCCCTCTCAACAAAAACCAGAAGAAAAATATCAAAATTATCAAAGGAAGGATCGCTGGTATTAAAATACCTGCCCAAAATTGAAATCCCGACTCCTCCTTAACGATAATTTCAACATCTTTTAGCTGAGTTGCTCCAACTCCATAATTAGTCAAAGTTTCTGTTAACCCAGCCTCAAGCTCTTTCTTCGCTTTTGCTTCCGAGCCGTCTCTTAAAAATAAAGTCAGGTCGTTTCCTTCTATCTCAATCCTCTCCACCTCGGCAGTATTGATCTTTTCGGCTACCTTGCTTAGTGAAAGTGTTTCAGTTTCCGCCCCAGAACCAATAAAAAAAGAAAACACCAAGGTTAAAATGAACAGGGTGATAACGACAAAAAATATGTTACGAGAAATTTGCTTCATTGTATTTGAAGATAATTACAATCTTAAACATTATACGCACCTAAGCAATAAAAATCTAGCCGGTGGCTATCTAGAACTTAGATCGCACGAATAATCTCACTCATACGAATAAAGCGTGAGTAAGCTGTTTTTACTCTGGTTAGAACTTGGCGCAACAAAGAATCAAAGTCTTCTCCCTCTAAATCATTGTCATTGATTACCGCCCCCGCTAAATCATTTAAGGATTTGTTCGGAGTAAAAATATATCTAATTTTATCCCCGATTGAGCTAATTATGTCGCCGATTATATTCCCAGTGGAAACATCTTCCTCTGGGACAATATTTTCATTATTAATATCCACGTTCTCAATCGGAAAGATTGCCTCAGATCTTCTAATTGTTAAAGCCTTCGCCTTCGCATAGCTTTCCTTCGCCACTTCTAGGTTGGCTTGAGCAGAGAGTAGCTCGGCCTCTAATTGTTTTAGGCTGTCTTCATTTTTAATTTTCGGTTCAATCTCCCGTAGGTCAGATCCAACCTTATCTAAACGCGAAAGTGCTGTTTCTAAAGCTCGGTCAACTCGTAGTAACGAAATAAAGTTAAAAAGCTCTTGGTTGATTGGGTCGTAAATAAAAGTCCGCCAAGATTTGATTTTATGAGCTAAGTCCCTAATCTCTTCAGTTGTTTGCACCACCTCGACTTCTTTGCTGTATTTATCTAAATCGTCCTCAGCTTGTTTTAGATGAGAATTAAAATTCTCATAAACTATCTTTAAATCCTGCGAAAGATTGTAACTTCTGTATTCTTTTAAATTACTCTTGAGCTCATCTATCTCAAGGTGAGTAATAAGTAAGACCTTTTCAATTAGGTCTTTTTTGACGGTTAAATCACCAGATTCAACACCAACTACATCATCGGTGCTAGTGGCAATCTCTTGAGCCGAAACCGGCAAAAAACCCGCGCCCAGCAGGATGATGCCAAGGAAAATAATTAAAAAAATCTTTTTGATCATCTAATTCTTCTCAGGATACTCAACCACTTCGTCTAAAGCCATAGCGACTCGCTCAGCTGATTGGTTAAAGTAATGCGCCTCTTTTAATTCAATTTGGAAGTCCTTACTATCTAGCTCAGCGATTAAAGATGCATCGTCTAACGATGCCATTTTCGCATCGCTTGGACCCGCCACCTGCAGCACGCTCACAACAACCACTAGGGCCATTGCCGATATCCCCACCGCCATCTTCACCAAAGCGTTACTAAATATCCAATTAGAAGATTGGTTGGTGCGCAAAATTTGTGCGAGAGAAGTCCGCGCATATCCCGTATCCGGGCTAATGCGTTGCATCTTCTTTAGGGTCTGTATTAGGTCTTGTTCTTTCATGATATTTTTTCCTTTAACGCTTTAATTGCTCTATGTTGAATGATTCTTATTGTTCCTTCTTTTTTCTTTAGTATTTTCGATATCTCCTTTGGAGAATAATCTTCAACGTAACGGAGAATTAAAACGTCTTGCTGATCTGGGCTGAGAGTTTGCATCGCTGCCTTTACCCTCTTTAGATCGAAATCTAGATTGAGATCGGCCTCATGGTCCACGTCGTCCTGAGTTAATCCTTGCGGAATGTCTTCTAGGTCGACCTTTGGCTTTGCCGTTCGATAATAGTCAATCACTCGATTTCTAGCGATTTTATACAACCAACTAGAAAAGGGGAACCCGCGGCTCTTAAAGCGGGGTAAATTACGCCATGCGCTCAGAAAGACCTCATGCGCCAAATCCTCGGCTTCGTGCCTTAAAGAGACCTTAAGCACTACAAATCGATAGATTGGCGTGTGATAGTGGTCATATAGAGTCGCAAACGCGTCTTGATCACCCTTCTTAGCCAGTTCAATTATGTCAATCTCGCCCTCTAACATAGGAAACGAATTACTGCCGTTTTAGTTACTATCGACACGTTTGTTTATATTTGTCCACAATGGACTTATTTATGAGCGGGTGACGGGAATCGAACCCGTACCTGGACCTTGGAAGGGTCCCGTACTACCACTATACTACACCCGCACGTTTATGTAGTTTAAAGCCGAAAGCAAAAAAATTCAACAATTAGCCCTCCCCTTGATTATTTTTCCTGCTTCCATATACTACTGATACATAATTTATGGCAATGAGTAAGATCTCAAAACGAATAATTACCGTTCTAGTAACCTTGATTGTTGCTATTCCCGTCATCGGCTTAGCTGTCGTTTATCTTCAACCGAGCCCCGTTGTTGTTCCTCAGGAATTCTATCAATCCAGAAAAACCGCGTCCGGGATCGCCCAGGAATTAGCCACCTCAATCAATCAATCAGTTGAAAACATTTCCTTAATCGCCCGCTACGAAAGAGAAGGGGAGATTCAAGACGCCATCGACCTAACCTCTAAAGAGCTCTCGTTATCCTCCGAAAGAGAGGTATTAGCCGCCGAACTGGCTGGAGAAATGGAAATAATGGCTAGATCTATAAATCAAATTGAGTCTCGCACCGCTCGACAAGAAGCCCTGCAGGCAGTCAGTGCTCAAGTAGCCGCCGTCAGTCGCATTATTCCTTACAACAACCTCATGGAACAATTAATGACCAGTCTAAAGACCAAATTCGGCGGTCAGGAGGTTGATGACAAGACCATCGCCACCATCGTCGAAAACCTCAACAAAGACGCGAAAGAGATCAATCGTCTCACAAAAGAGTTTGTCGACTCTCTCAAGAACTTTGACGTTGTTATCGAGATTTAATAAGCGTCCACTCGCTTTATCGGCGTTGGAGTGTTAGTATGATTTCTATAAAACGGACTGTCGTATAGTGGTAGTATGCATGTTTTGGGTACATGCGGTCCGGGTTCGATTCCCGGCAGTCCGACATTAGCAAGAAATTACCCGTTGGGTGATGTTTTGCTAGTCTTGAAATGTTGGGAAATCGAAAGATTGCCGCCTGCCCGGTAGTAAGGCGAAGTCTTTACTACAGCACGTGAGACATACGCGGGGCAGTCCGACAAGCCACGTCCCTGTAGTTCAACGGATAGAACGACTCCCTTCTAAGGAGTAGATCTGGGTTCGATTCCTAGCAGGGACACAAACAAAAAACACCCCATTGGGTGGTGTTTTTTGTTTAGTATTCTTGGGGGGGAAACGACTACATCGGGTTCAATTTTCACCCGCCTGCGGCAGATCTATTGAGAACACAAAACAATCTCATAAAGCGGAGTGTCTCTCATTTTGCTTGCTCTAGAGCTAATTCTAGAGCAAGCTCTAGAGCAATCTTACTAGGAAGACTCAATATAAACGAGAGGGAATCTTAAACCCTGAAATGCACAAATCAAAAAGCGCCCCATATCCCGTGAGGCGCTTATCTAGAAAGGCGATGAAGCCTCTCTGACCTCTTACATCAACTAGTGCTGACGCTCTCGTTGGCTTCTTTTGCCATCGCATCATCAATTTCACAAACTCCACTCACGCAAGCCATCTCCTTCTTCACGTCGGTCTCATCCTTCTTTTCGTATACGACGATCTTAGAAAAATCTATCCCCTCAAACGATTTCAACATCTCTTCGTACCTTTCCCTGTTTATCTCTTCATAAGGGGCAAGGCGGTAAACGTGGTCGTTTCTAGGCAGGAAGGACAATCCTCCGATAATCTCCCAATTCTTATAAAGCCAGTGTGCCGTATCTAGCCACTCATTATCACCAACCGATACAGTAATAGATGGATTGTGCTCAGTGTAGTTTTCTTTCACGATCTTCCAGTGTTCAAGCTGATCTTTCGCGTTTAGGTCGTCCTTAAATATAGCTCCTTTAGGCGCAGCCACTGGGAACTCCAAGACGAAAGTGGTCGCCGACTCATAGGTTTGCCCAACTTCTGGGTAGTAGGGGACTCCTTGATCCTTTAGCATCTTAAACAATGCGTCGGTGGCAGAAATTCTGATTCTTCGAATGTAGTACTGAGAGTGCCGAGCGTGCATTCCACTTGCCGCGTCCACAACTTGTGAAACATTTCCAGATGGTTTCACCGCCGTAATTGCAGTTGAAGTTGGAATACCAAATCTTTTTGCATAAATTCGATTTACTCTAATTGTTTCCTTTCGCATCTTGGCTAAAACTTCTGGATCACGAACCACTTTTGAATCCCATTGACCAGTTACCGAAACTCCCAAGAGTCTTTCCGTCTCACAATTATTTTTCCACTCTTTAGACAGATAAGAAAACTTAGTTAAAGAAGATTGATAAGTTCCCAAGATAGTTGCTAAACGAGTTTTTCTCAACAAACTTTTTTCAGTATCATTTGCCCTCGCCACCACCTCTGACAAATTACAAAATTGTTTTGGCTTCAGAATTATTTCTCCGCAAGGGTTGGTTCCCCATTGTGGTTTTTCGTTCTTCTTAAGTCTTTCCAGTCTTCTCTTTGGTAGAGTAGTTTTTAAACTCCCTCGGTTGAAGATTCCTCTCTCACCAGTTCCTGATTTCATCAATGCCAACCACTCCTCTAAAAATTCTGTGTTGGAAGGTTTGTTGGCGTAGACTGCAGAGTTGTTGGCAATTGCTCT
>PFBB01000021.1:2005-9608 GCA_002773475.1 Candidatus Harrisonbacteria bacterium CG10_big_fil_rev_8_21_14_0_10_44_23 | reverse complement strand
TCTTTGGCTTTTTCTAAAAGGTCGGCGGGGACCTCGACTTCTTTAACCACTGCACCCATTTCACCCTCAAAGTGATAGGCCTTCATATTCATTAGATCAACTACTCCTAGGAAGTTTGCTTCTGATCCGATTGGTAGTTGAAGGGCAACAGCGTTAGGATTGAGCCGCTCTCTGATTGAAGCAAAGCTCGAATAAAAATCGGCGCCAGTTCGGTCCATTTTGTTAATAAAACAGATGCGGGGGACTTTGTATTCGTCGGCGTAGCGCCAGTTGGTTTCAGACTGTGGCTCGACTCCGCTAACTCCGTCAAAAACTGCTACACCGCCATCGAGCACGCGAAGAGATCGCTTAACCTCAACGGTAAAGTCGATGTGCCCAGGAGTGTCAATAATGTTGATTCGATAAGTGTTGCCGCCTTTTTTTTCTTCGGTTTTTTCTTCGGCGGGTAAATAACTAGGAGTCCAGAAACAGGTGGTAGCGGCGGAGGTGATGGTGATACCGCGCTCTCGCTCTTGTTCCATCCAATCCATAACGGCGGCTCCTTCGTGCACTTCACCAATTTTATGAGAAATACCGGTATAAAAAAGAATACGCTCAGAAACGGTAGTTTTTCCAGCATCGATGTGGGCAAAAATTCCGATGTTTCTTGTGCGCTCTAAGGGATACTCTCTCATAATTTTAAAAGATCTAGTTTATTATTGCTTTCTATCTATTGAAGTGAGCAAAGGCCCTGTTGGCCTCAGCCATTTTGTGTACGTCTTGTTTTTTCTTGATTGCAGATCCTTCGTTTTTAGCGGCTTCGATCAACTCTTGGGCAATTTTTTCTGCCATGGTGTGTCCACCGCGGCTCTTAGCGGCGGCAACCAACCAGCGAACTGCTAACATAAATCTTCGCTCTGGGCGCACCTCTGCAGGAACTTGATAATTGGCGCCACCAACTCTTTTTCGAACAACTTCGATAACTGGCATGGCGTTTTCTAAAGCTTTCTCGAAAACTTCTAGTGGTTTTTCTTTGCTCTTTTTTTCGATGATATCAAAAGCGTCGTAGAAAACTTTTTCAGCTTTGGCTTTATTGCCGTCCTTCATTAAGACATTAATAAAACGGCCAATAGCAACATTGTCGTGTTTTATGTCGGGGGTATAGGGTCTGGAATAGTTTCTTTTCTTTCTCATAAATTAATTTCGGTTATTCGCCGGCTTTGACTTTTTCTCTCTTGGCTCCGTACTTAGAGCGCCTCTGCTTTCTTCCTTCAACTCCCGTGGTATCTAAAACTCCACGAACAACGTGATAGCGAACTCCTGGAAGGTCTTTAACTCGTCCGCCGCGAAGTAAAACAACGGAGTGCTCTTGTAGGTTGTGGCCTTCACCGGGGATGTAGGCGGTAACTTCCATTCCGTTAGTAAGTCTAACTCTGGCTACTTTCCGGATAGCAGAGTTTGGCTTCTTTGGAGTCTGGGTAAATACTTTTACACAAACGCCTCTCTTAAATGGAGAGTTGGATCGAACTGGTTTATTTCTTAAAGTATTAAAAGTTCGGCGCAGTGCTGGCGTCTTTGATTTGAGGGTCTCAAGTTTGCGGCCCTTCTTGATTAACTGTCGGATTGTTGGCATATAAAAAAATAAGTCCCGCTTGACGCGGTTGCTGAGTATATTAGCAAATCGCAAAAGCTTGTCAACCCCGCAATACGGCCGCTTGTTAATATTTCGCCAAGCCGTTAGAAAAATAAATTTTTAGACCAAAAAATTGCTACCTAAACTAACTAAAAAATCAAAGCGGATACAGGACCAACTAAAAAGTGGTGGATTGATTCGACTAGTGGCCAAAGAAATCCAAAACCCACGGTGAAAAGGATCAATAATATCACTATCATTCCATAGCGACTCATCCAAGACTCAAACCGGAAAGCCGATCGAGGTAGTAGAGAAAATAGGATTTTTGATCCATCCAGTGGGGGAATAGGAATAAGATTGAAAAAAGCCAGCAATAAATTGATCAATACAATGAAATTCAATAACAAAATGCTAGGGGATAGTCCGCTGTTGGAAAACCCGCCCATCACCCGAATAATCAAAGCAAATATGACGGCCAGTATAATGTTGCTGAGTGGACCAGCTAGAGCGATAAACCCGGCTCCCTTTTTCGGGTTCTTTAAATTATTTGGATTATAGGGGACTGGCTTTGCCCATCCGATAATCGGCAATCCGGCAATTGCCAGAAAGAACGGCAAAAATATAGAGCCGATTGGGTCTATATGCTTTGCCGGATTAATTGTTAGTCTGCCAGAATCTTTTGCTGTGCGGTCTCCTAATTTTAGCGCTAAATAGCCGTGAGATATCTCATGGATGATAACAGAGAAGATAAGGACGATTATTTGAAATATTATTAGAATTAATTGCATTTTAAAACTCTAGGCTAATTTTTGCATCTTTTCCTTGGTTGTAGGGATGTTTAATTTCTTTCATCTCGGTTACTAGATCGGCTCGGTCGATAAGCTCTTTTGCCACTCCCCTGCCGGTTAACAAAAGTAAACAGTCTTGGCAGTCCTCCAAAAAGTTATCCACAGCCTCCAAAACCTGCTTTAGATCTAGCAATTTTAGACTTAGGGCAACATTTATCTCATCTAAAATAACCAAATCCCACTTTTTCCCCTCTAGCTCTCCCCTAGCAAACTCCAACGCTTGCTGAGCAGCCCTTTTATGCTCTTCAATGGGTAGGCTATCCCCTAGTATACCAACAAATCCTTTGCCCATCTTTTTTAGGACAAATTCTCCAGTTTTTATATTGCTCTTCGCCACTGCCTCTCTATTTAAAAGCTCCCCGACGCTGATATCTTCTCCCGACTCCCACGGACCTTTAATGAATTGGATCATCAAAACATTTTTTCCTCTACCAACAGCGCGGAGAGCGGCACCAAGAGCCGCCGTAGTTTTTCCCTTCCCGTCTCCAGTGTTGATAACTAGCATAGTTTTATTATAGCCGATTACCGCTCCCCTCTCTTAAATTATTTTTTATCCACAGTGGATAGCTTTGAAATTGAATTGAGGGTAAACTTAAGTATAGATTAAGCTTTTATAAATAAATATATTTTAAAAATATGGCAGATGAACAAATTTCAGCAGCTCCACAACCTATGGATGAGCCGATCCAGGTGGAGCCAGCTCAGTCTACTGGCGGTGGCCAAAAGAAAGCGGTTTTAATTTTAATAGTCTTAGTCACTTTAGTTGTTGGGCTAGCACTCGGCTGGCTTTTAAAGACCTGGTTAACTCCAGAAATTCCTCCGGTAGATACTGAAGCAATCCGAACTCAGGCAATTGTGGAAACAAAAGCACTTTTGGAGCAAGAAAAGATGGCCCAAGAATCGGCCATGAATGGCGTAGTCAAACAAATCGCCGCCGATAAGATTGTTATCGACTCTGGAGACTCCATCGGCGTAGTGTTTACCATCGACAATAAAACTTTATTTAGCAAAGTTTCTGGGGACGATGGCACAACTAAAACCGAACTCAGCATTGATGATGTTGCGGTTAATGATTTTGTCTCAATCAAAAGCGATGCAGTGATTAAAACCGAAAGCGAGAACTATGCTCAAGAAATTTATAAATTATAGTCTTGCGCTAATCGTCTTAGTTGGCGTTGGGGTGCTGGTTTTTGGTTATGACTCCTCAGCGGCAATTGATGATTTCAGCGTAAGTTTGCAATTGGTAGACGATGGTTGTGTTGGTCAGTTTGGACAAATCCAAACTACTGCTCCCTTTTCGAACTCGGCCCTAGAATTGGCAACGCCGTGGGCTTATGATGCAAATGGTTATGATCCAGACTGCGCTCGTCTGCAAGTAAATACAAGCTCTCAGGGGCTACCCCAAAACGATTTTCAGGTCTGCCTTCAGGCAGTTGACGGAGTTAGTCTAGACTCTTCTGGAAATATTGCAGGATATTCTCAAGAGGGAGATATTCAATGCACTCCAATGGCTAGCGCTGGCGGTGGTTGGTCTGGATGGGCGGCAGATTCAAACTATTACGACTTTGATGCGTTGCGATTAATCATAAGAAAGTCTGATGCGCCTCTTCCAGATAATCAGCGCTTAAAGGATCTTCGAATCGGCTTACAGCTTTCTGACAGTCAATGCACTTCGCAATGGGGAGTTCCAAAATACACTCCTTGGTACACGATATTGGTTGATGCAGAAGCAAGACTGGCGGCTGGAGACACCTCCTTTGTCTATGACCCTTGGTCTAATTTTGCGTTTGATTCTAATGCCTACGATCCTGATTGTATAAAAGTTGGCTTGGATGTTCAGCTAGAAGCGGGTCCAGATGAAGACACAATTACTGAAGACGATGGAACCGAAGGTGGAGATAACGAGGATGTTGTTGATGAAGGAGCCACTGATGAAGTTGCCGACGGAAATGATCAAGATGCTCTTCCAACCTTTTCCTGCAGCCTCAATGCCGATCCAGAAAAACTAAGTAAAGATTCTGAGGGTGATGTAATTGGCCGCTCCCTGCTTTATTGGAGATGTAGCGACGACGAGACTGGTGAATTAGCTCCCGGTAAGGTGCGCCTATCTTCCAATACCGAAGTGTTTGGCATAGATAAGGAATTTGCCGCCCAAAGCAATGTCTATGTTACTCCGACTGCGCCGAGCACGTTGTTTAGCCTGTTTTACGATGGCCAAGTTAAAGCCACTGTATTAATAGATGTGGTTCCAGCTAGCTTTGATGAGGTCAACCCTTAAGCGGCACCCTTTCTCACTACAATAAAAGTATTGCCTTCTATTTTAAGCACTGTAGATGGCGGGTTTTTTATTTCGCCACAGTCGATGTAAAAATCTACTTGATTGGCAAAGTATTTTTTGGCGGTTTCTATATCTTGCGCGGGAGCCTCTCCTTGCGGGTTTGCTGAAGGGGCGCAAATTGGTCCAGTTTTCTTTAAAAGTCTTCTTAGGGGGCGATTTTGAGGCAGGCGAAAGGCAATACTACCACCACCTCGATGAATATGAGAGAATCTTGGCGAAGAAACGGGGAAGATAATGCTTATTGGGCCGGGCCAGTATCTTTTTAAGCTTTTCTTTAGTTTGGAGCTTAGCTTTATTCCAAATAATTTTAGGTCGCTGATTCTCCCAATTAAAACAATGACTGGTTTATTTTTGTCTCGATACCGAATTTCATAAAGTCGCTCCACTGAATCAAAATCAAGAGCGCTGGCCACTAATCCGTAGATTGTATCGGTTGGCAAAATACCCACCTTTTGAGAGCGCAATAATTTAACTGCGGGTTTTAACGCAGACCAATTTAGCATTAAGTCTATTTAGCTTCTTTAAGAATGAATTGGCGATAGATTTTACCAAATTCAACCAGAAGGGCGATGACCAGTGGTCCAGTGATAAATCCAACGGGGCCGAAAAACGCAATACCGCCCAAGACGGAGAGAAGAATAACTAAGGGGTGAATGTGAATGCCTTTTTCGATAAGGAATGGGCGGAGGAAGTTGTCCGCAAGGCCGACTATGACTGCTGCCCAAATTGCTAGACCGATTGCCATGCCAACTTGGTTGGTGAAGAGCAAATAAATAACTCCTGGAGCGGTAATCATAGCAGTTCCAATGTTGGGGATTAGAGCGGTGATAATCGCTACTGCTCCCCAGACAAATGCGGCGGGAACGCCAAAGATCGTAAATCCTACACCGACTAAGATACCTTGCAAGATGGCCACTAGGAGTGTGCCGCCAATTACTGACTTAACTGCTCTTCTTAGTCGAGAGATGATTTCGTTGTCATATTTATCGTCAAGTGGGCTGGCACCAACAATGAGCCTCTTGATCTTTCGTCCATCTTTAAAGAAGTAGTAAAGAGACAGGGCCCAAATGAAGAAGGCGAAGATTGTGCCAGCGGCGCTCTGAAATATCTTTTGAGCATTAGCCTGCAAGAGACTTACTCCTTTTTGAATGTATTCATCGGCGGAAAGCGTCTTGGCGGTGATAAATTGATTCATAGACTGCTCCCACTTGTTAATAGTGACGTTGGTGTCAGAATACGGAAGATCGATAACCACCCTAGCCTCGACTTCGCCACTTTTTACCTTGTCGTAAAAAGACTGCGCCTCAGAGGCTAATCGAGTGGTGAGAAATACTAGTGGGATGAGGACGATTACCAAAACAGCCACAACACTCAATAAAGAGGCCAATCTCTCTAGCTTGTTGCGAAGCTTCTTTAGTAGATATTGGTAGAGAGGATAAAATATTATCGCGAAGGTGCCCGACAAAACAAGAATGTTCATGTAGGGCTTGAAGATCAAGAAAGACAAAAGAATAGTTAAACCAAAAACTAGGAAGAAAAATCCTACTTGTATTTTTTTATCAACCATATGTGGTGGCAGTTAAACTGCTTATTTTATTTCTAGGGCTTCAATTTCAAACACTAAAGTTGAGTTGGCGGGAATACCAGGAAGTTCTTGAGGCCCATATGCCAAATCTGAAGGGATAACTAGCTTTCGTAATTCTCCAGCCTTAATCCCTAACAAACCCTGCTCCCAGCCTGGGATAACTCGGTTTTGGCCAAGCACAACCGTAAAGGGTTGATTGTGGTCGCGAGAGCTATCAAATTTTGCTCCATTGGTTAAAGTGCCGACATAGTGAACGGTGACCGAATTGCCCACTACTGCCCCTTCGCCGGTGCCAGCTTTGAGGGTGGTAATTTCTAGTCCGTTATCTTGTTTGATTGTTTGAGCTTCCATATTAGCCACTTCTTGAATATTAGTTTCTGATGTTTCCATAGCGGACTCCTCAGCAACTGCCTCCGCAGCAACCGTTGGCTCATCTGCCGAGTCGCTGCTTAATATATTAGGTAAATATTTAGAAGCGAGAAATAAAACCGCTACAGCCAAAATGATAAAGATTATAGTTCTTAACATGTTTTCTGAAAATTATTTGTTTAATTTGCTACTTGATTAGCTTAAATCATTCTTCTTTCTTCTGCAATTTATTAGCAATAAAGCTTTTCACCTTTTCGACACTATCTGCTTCGTGAATAGAGCTAGCAACGATACAAGGATTGATCTTTTCTAGTTTATCGAAGGCGGCAACCCAATCCTTTTCCTCTCGTAAATCTGTCTTGGTTAAAATCAGGCACTCGGGTTTTTGGCTTAGGCTAGGGTCGTAGTTAGCCAACTCTTCTCGAATAGTTTTGTAATCAGCAATCACGTCTCTAGACTCAGCGCTAATGCAGTGGAATAAGTAGCGTGTTCTCTGGATGTGGCGAAGGAATTTAATCCCTATCCCCTTTCCCTGAGCGGCTCCCTGAATTAGCCCAGGGATATCTGCTAAAATGTAGGACTTGCCGTAGATTTCTAAAACTCCCAGGTTGGGCTCCAGAGTAGTAAATGGATAGGCTGCCACTTTGGCTTGCGCTCGAGTGAAAGCATTTAGTAAGCTAGATTTTCCAGCGCTAGGTAATCCAATAAACCCAATATCGGCAATTAACTTTAACTCTAGTTTAACGGTAAACTTCTCCCCTCGCCTGCCTTTTTCGGCAACTTTTGGTGAGCGCCTTTCGGCATTAACGAAGTTGTAGTTTCCTCGACCTCCCCTCCCGCCTTTTGCGACT
>PFBB01000021.1:1778-1996 GCA_002773475.1 Candidatus Harrisonbacteria bacterium CG10_big_fil_rev_8_21_14_0_10_44_23 | reverse complement strand
CTCCCGCCTTTTGCGACTAAAGCTTTCTGACCGACTTCGGTAATTTCGACACTCTTGCTCGCCTCTTCGATGCTGGCGATTGTTCCAACGGGAATTTTTAAAATTAAATCCTTCCCAGAAACGCCACTCTGTCGGTTGGTGCGCCCTCCAGTCTCTCCGTCTTGCGCTGCAAAGTCTTTTGAAAATCGAAAATCTTTTAACTTACTTAAATCAGAGAC
>PFBB01000021.1:1004-1768 GCA_002773475.1 Candidatus Harrisonbacteria bacterium CG10_big_fil_rev_8_21_14_0_10_44_23 | reverse complement strand
CCATCGCCTCCGGTAGCGCCCTTAATACCCGGCTTTTTGGAGAAAGCCGCCTGTCCATCCCCTCCTTTACCTGCTTGGATGTTTATTTTTACTTCGTCGATAAGGGCCATAATTATTTTTGTTTAATATGTGATAGGGCAAAGGCTTTCGAAGCATTTACTTTTTTGCCGGGGTTAAAAATGTTTTGGGGGTCAAAGATTTGCTTGGTTTGCTTAAACAAATCAACCACGGCATCGCCATACATGTCTCTGAGGTAATGGCTGCGAACTAGACCATCGTTGTGCTCTGCTGTAATCGAGCCGTTAAACTCATTGACTAAAGCATACACTTCATCAGCGAGTTTGGGGATGATAGCGCGAGTTTGGGGATTTTCCAAGTTCATTAGCGGAATGATGTGAAAGTTTCCATCTCCTATGTGGGCCGCAACTGTATAAATTAAGTATTGCTGATATTTGTCGATAATTTTTCTTAGTTGAGGCAAGAAGGTATTTAGATGATGAGGATTGATGATAATGTCATCGATAAACGGCGCGGTGTGTTTATCTTTAATTTTGTTTCTCAAAAGATTAAAGCTCTCGCGGCGGATCACCCAAAATTCTCGTTGCTCGTCTTTGCTTTTTGTAATTCGGGAGCGGACACAAAATTTGTTCATTTCTTCTTTGGCCCTTTGCAGGGCGGCTTCTAGATCCACTTCTTTATTTGAGGTAAACTCGGCCATTATAACCAACTTAGGCATACCAACTCGGAACAGTATCCAAAATTCG
>PFBB01000021.1:0-986 GCA_002773475.1 Candidatus Harrisonbacteria bacterium CG10_big_fil_rev_8_21_14_0_10_44_23 | reverse complement strand
TTATAGCGAGACGGAAGGTGTTGTCGTCGTAGGATTCGATTGATTCAGGTTTTTGCTCTCGCAATGTTTCAGCAATATCCGCCAACTGAGGCATGTCTTTGGCTTTTAGAAAGATAATTAGCATCTTCGAGAGAGGCTTGGGCTCAATTAGGCGAAACTTAATTTGAGTGACTATCCCCAATGTTCCTTGAGAGCCAACAATTAACTTTGTGAGGTCAAAGTAATCGTCCTGTATAATATCCCAAAGAGCGTAACCGGCAGAATTTTTAGAAACGGGTGGTTTGGCTTTTTTTATCAACTCTTTATTGTCTAATAGGAGTTGGTGCATCTTTCGATAAATTTCACCCTCAAAATCTTGCTGTTGTAGCTTTATTTCTAATTCGTCTTGGTTTAAGGGTTTAAATACATATTCGTTGCCATCGGATAATACAACTTTAAGCTCCGCGATGTATTTGTCGGTCTTTCCATAGGAAAAGGTTTTTTCTCCGCCGGAGTTGTTGGCGACCATACCGCCAATGGTGCAAAGCTCTCTCGAGGCTGGATACGATGGAACAATGCGGTTGTGGCGTAAAGTTTCTTTTTCAAAGTCTCGGTAAAAAACTCCTGGCTCTGCGGTAGCAAATTGATCGTCACTGGAAACAATTTTATTAAAATGCCGATTCATATCTACTACGATCGAATCAGTAAGTGGCCCTCCACTCATATCTGTCCCAGCGCTACGCACAGTTAGCGATAGGTGTTTTTTTGGACTATCTTTTGTGGATACATATTTTACCAACTTTTTTAGATCCTCGACGCTTTTTGGGGCGACAGCAATCTGCGGCCGAACCTTAAAGATACTGGCGTCTTCACTAAACTTCTCCAGCTTGGCCTCAGAGCTATCTACTTCTCCATAAATCAAGTCCTTTAGATCGTTTTCCATTGTTTTAATTTTACCACGGGCAACAAAAAATCCGCCGAGACTAGGCGCTCTCGCGCCGCCTATG
>PFBB01000011.1:5601-13176 GCA_002773475.1 Candidatus Harrisonbacteria bacterium CG10_big_fil_rev_8_21_14_0_10_44_23 | reverse complement strand
GGGTGAAAATCTTCATGTTGATGATTTGAACGATCGCTAGAGCAAGCATTGGTACTGCTGCTACTGCTACCAAAGTCTTGAAGAAGCGTTTGTATTGCGACCAAGCGGACTTAATAAGCTCAATTGGACCAACAAGCATCGTCACTTGCGGTGCTGGTGTGGGATCCTGAGCTTGAATGTTTCCTTCCATGTTTATTATGTTTATTTTTTTAATTGATTTAGCTGAGCGGGCGAGGAGAATCGAACTCCCGTCTTATCCATGGCAAGGATATGTACTACCACTGTACTACGCCCGCGAGGATACTAGTTGCTTGGTGGGGGACTGCTGGGGCCTCCTGTATACGGATTATTGCTAGTAGTGCTTCTTGATCCAGAGGTCAGTCCAGACAAAACATAGGTGGCGGTTAGGCCAAGAATAACGATAGCTACCAATAAGATTTTTGCGGTTTTCTTTAGCATATATACCTAATACAGTAATGATAGTATAGGAATTTATAATGGCGAAATCAATAGGGGAGTGAATAATTACTAGTTAACAGTTATTGGCAGTAAGAAAAAGAGAAAATAAAAAACCCGCCAGGCTAAACGCTACGCGTCGCCCAAGGGCGGGATTTTTATTGTCAGAAATGGACTTATTTGTTGACAGCTTCTTTTAGGGCCTTACCAGCTGTGAACTTTGGTCGAGTGGCAGCGGCGATTTGGATCTTCTCTCCGGTCTTTGGGTTGATGCCTTGTCGGGCAGCTCTTTTAGCTGTCTTGAAGGTGCCAAAGCCAGTGATGGCAACGTCTCCTCCGCGGGCTAGCTCGTTTTTAACAGCATCGGTGAAAGCGTTGACTACTCTCTCAGCCTGAGCTTTTGAGTCTAGTCCGGCGCCGTTCATTACTGCGTCAATTAATTCTGCTTTGTTCATTTGTTTGATTGTTTGATTTTTAAATTCGACCGCGTATGTTCATCATTATACATGATTTGCTCTTTAGGCAAGGGGATAAAGGCTACCTGGCGTATTCTACTGCTCGAGTTTCTCTGATGACGTTAACCTTTATTTCTCCCGGATATTTCAATTCGTGTTGCACTTTAGAAGCGATGTCTTTGGCCATTTGAAGTGCTCCGAAGTCGTCGATTTGTTCTGGAACTACGAAAATTCGGATCTCTCTTCCGGCGGATAGAGCATAAGCCTGTTTTACTCCCTTAAAGTTGCTGGCGATGCCTTCCAGGTCTCGTAACCGCTTTAGGTATTGCTCAACACTGTCTCGACGGGCGCCAGGGCGACCAGCAGAGAGGATGTCGGCAGCAGTAACGATAAAGGACTCCGGGGAGGCGAATGGGTAATCTTCATGGTGGGAGCGCATTGCATTAATTACCGACTCATCCACACCGTACTTGGTCAAAATCTTCATTCCTAGGTCAACGTGGGTACCTTCAACCTCGTGGCTAATGGCTTTACCAATGTCGTGGACCAACGCTCCCTTCTTTGCAACATCAATGTTGGAGCCGAGCTCGCGAGCAATCATTCCAGCAATGTGGGCCATCTCGATAGAGTGGGTGAGAACGTTTTGGCCATAGCTGGTGCGGAAGTGAAGGCGGCCGATAAGCTGAAGAATCTCTTTTGGAAAACCAACTACGCCAACCTCCATCGAGGCCTCTTCTCCAATGTCTTGCATTCGTTTGATCAAGTCTTGCTTTACTTCTTCAACGGTCTCTTCAATACGCGCTGGCTGGATGCGTCCGTCGGTGACCAATCTTTCTAAGCTTATTTTGGCAATTTCTCGGCGGAGTGGGTCAAAGGAAGATAGAATTACTGTCTCTGGAGTCTCATCAACAATGATATCTACCCCAGTGGCTCTCTCTAGAGCTTTAATATTGCGGCCTTCTCGGCCGATGATCTTACCCTTGAGGTCTTCGCTTGGAAGAGTGAACACGGTGGTTGTCACATCGCTAACGTGTGAGCGAGAGTAGCGCATTAGTGCGCCGGTGATAATATCGGAGGCCTTTTTTTCGATCTCGTCTTTCCGATCGTGTTCCATGTGTTGGATGGTTTCGGTGAGATCAGTTTTGTAGGCTTCTTTAACCTCTTCAAAGATTTTTTCCTTTGCTTCTTCTTTGCTGAGACTGGCAATTTTTTCTAGCTCGGTGACGGTTTTTTCTTTAACTTCTTTGAGTTCATCTCTCTCTTGGGATACTTTCTCTCGCTCCGCAGAAAGACGCTCTTCTCTTTCACCGACAGTAACTAATTGTTTTTCTAGGCTCTCTTCTCGCGAATGCAAACGCTCCTCGGTTTTCTCGAGTTTTTCTTTAGTTTCTTTTTCTTCTTTCTTGACATCCTCCAGCAATTTAATTGATTGCTGTTGGGCGTCGGAGATTATCCCCTGGGCTTGAACTTTAGCGTCGGAGATCCGCTTGCGGATTGTTTCTTCGATTCGTCGAGCTCGTCTTGTGGCTATTAGGTTTCTGACAAAATAGCCTACTGATAGGCCCAAAGCCAAAAATGCCCACAGCAATGGATTGGAAAATATCATAGTGTTTTATTTGTTTTAAGTTCGTCATTAATGCGTAAATCTTTGTTTAATAAGGTCAAAATTCGTTCACTTATTATAATGGACGCAGAGCTAGTTGTAAACTTATTGTATACTTATAAAAGCTAGCAAAACTAATCCTCAGAATAACTGGAATATGCAGAAAAAATGCGTTTTGATAATTTTAGATGGATGGGGAATAGGGCGGCATGATTTTTCGAACCCGATCTATATCGCGAAACCAAAAGTGGTTGAGCATATTAAAAATACCTACTCTGCGGCTGCGCTTCAGGCCAGCGGTATTGCGGTTGGTCTGCCTTGGGAGGAAGAGGGCAGTAGTGAGGTGGGTCACCTTACAATCGGAGCGGGAAAGGTGCTTTATCAGCATTATCCAAGGATCAGCATGGCGGTAAGAAGCCAAGAATTTTATAAAAATGAGGTTTTGTTGCAGGCGACGAAAAAAACAAAGGACAATCAGAGCACTTTGCACTATGTTGGGCTTTTGAGCGATGAAAACTCCCATGCTTCTTTCGAGCATCTAATGGCCTTGATGGAGCTAGCGAAAAGAGAGGGGGTTAAAAAGGTTAATTTACACTTATTTTCAGACGGAAGTAGTAAAAAGCCTCAAGCATTGAAGGGTCTTTTAGAGAGAGTGGATAATTTAATTAAAGAGAAGGGCGTTGGGAGGGTGGCCACAATTTGCGGCCGGTACTACGGTATGGATCAAGATGGACATTGGGATAGGACCAAGCGGGCCTATCAGACTTTGATGGCTAGAGAGGCAACCAACACGAGCTTTGAGGCGGTGTTAAGTGATTTATACTCCCAAAGCAGAGGAGAAGACTTACTTCCACCTTATGTTTTTGGCCCAGAAGCTGGTCCGATTAGAGACGGTGACGCGGTGGTCTTCTTTAATTTCCGTGAAGACTCTATTCGGCAACTAGCTAGCTCTTTTCTTTTGCCGAATTTTGATAAATTTGAAAGAAAAATCTTTGCCGACCTTTTTGTCGCGACTTTTACAGATTATTCTGACCAATTTTCCGCCCCAGTCGCTTTCGAGCAGGAGGGAGCTGATAATCCCTTGGGAAAAGTGTTGGCGGACGCGGGAAAAACACAGATGCTTATTGCTGAGACGGAAAAATATGCCCACGTTACCTATTTCTTTAATGGATACCGCGATGAACAATTTGAAGGACAGTTTCCAGTGCTGATCCCATCAAACAATATTTCTAGACACGAAAATTCTCCCGAAATGAAGGCGGAAGAAATTGGCAATCGTGTAGTTCAGGCAATTGAAGATCAGAGCTATGATTTTATTCTGGCAAATTTTGCCAACCCAGATGTTGTGGCGCACAGCGGTAATTTTGATGCCACAGTGAAAGCCATTGAGGCGGTGGATGAGCAGTTGGAAAAAATTGTGAAAGCCTGCGAGGCGGTGGATATGCCACTACTGATAACTTCCGATCATGGAAATGCGGAAGCGGTCTTGGACCCAATGACCGGAGAAAAGCAAACAAAACATGATGCTAATCCAGTCCCGATTTATGCCGTTGGGAGCATATTTGAAGGGGGCGGGTTCCAAGATAAAAAGCCAGCAGTTTTGGGGATTTTGTCTGATGTGGCTCCGACAGTTTTGGAATTAATGGGCTTGGAAAAGCCAAAAGAAATGACAGGGAAGAGTTTGGTGCACGTCCTCCGTGGAATCTAGCTAGAATGGGGCTTGGGGGCTTGTGGATAAATGATTTGAGTGCTTTTGGGGCTCTGATAGAATGAAGTAATAAGAAGGCGCGTGTGAGGGAGCGCCTTTTTATTTTGCCTAAAAACGTTGGCGCTGATACTCTATAGGTATGGAACTTGCTTATTTTCTAGTAATTTTAGCCGTTTTACTCTTTGGCTTCGCCGTGCTGTTTTATTTTGTTAAACAACGGACCGAAAAAAAGGAGGACGGAGCCGGTCTAACCCTGTTGCAAAACCAACTACAGAACCTGAGTCAGGTTTTGGACACGAAGCTCTCGGATTCGGCCAAAATGGTGCAAGAGCAAAGCAATCAAATGTCTGGGAACGTTCAAAAAGTAATCAGAGAGATAACCGAACAGTTGACCAGGGTGGATGAGGGGCAGAAGCAGGTTTCTAAATTTGCCGATCAATTACAGACTTTGCAAGATACTTTAAAAAACCCAAAGCAACGGGGAGTTTTTGGTGAATACTATCTGGAAACTCTTTTGCAAAATGTCTTAGGTCCGAAAAACTATCAGATGCAGTATGCATTTAAGGACGGAGAGATTGTTGATGCGGCTCTATTTTTTGGAGATAAGATAATCCCAATTGATTCAAAGTTCTCTTTAGAAAATTATAACCGGATTGCAGAAGAAAAGGACGCCAATGTGCGAGAGCAATTAGAAAAAGAATTTAAAAATGATTTGAAGAAGCGAATTGATGAAACCTCGAAATATATCCGCCCAGAAGAGGGGACGACGGAGTTTGCTTTTATGTTTATTCCGGCCGAGGGGGTTTATTATGATCTTTTAGTCAACAAGGTAGGTGCGATAAAAACGAACACCCGAGATTTGTTAGACTATGCGGCGCGAGATAAGAAGGTGCATATTGTTAGTCCAACAACGTTTTACGTAACTTTGCAGGCGATGATGGAAAGTTTGCGGTCCTATCAGATCCAAGAGAGCACAAAGGATATTCTAAAAAACGTATCTCAGCTAGAGCGCCATTTGGCCGCCTATAACGATGCGTATCGGAAGGTGGGGACGCATTTAAGCACGACAGTAAACATGTACAATAGTTCGCAAAAAGAGTTTCGCAAAATTGATAAAGATATTTTGCGCATCGGCGGAGAGGGCGTGGGCGCAGAAGTAGAGCTACTGGATAGACCACAGGCGGCGGAGGAGGATTAGATGACAGAATGCTGGTGAGGAAAAGATAGACGCAGCTTAATGTTGTGCGACAGTTTGCTATACTTATAGTATTCGCTAAATTGCGAATTATATTTAAAGATGTGAAAGCAAAATGAAGGTTGAAAATCTTTTAGAGGAATATTTAGATTATTTAGAGATCGAAAAGAACCGGTCTCCGCTGACTCGAGAAAATTACGAGAGATATTTGCGACGCTTTATTGAAGAGATGGGGCTAAATACCGAAAAAGACATAACTGCGGCTAAGGTGCGGCAGTTTCGAATGAAGCTGGCTCGGCAAAGCAATCGGAAGGGGCAGACCCTGAAAAAAAAGACCCAAAATTATTACGTGATTGCGATAAGGAATTTTTTAAAATATTTGGTGAAGCACGACTATAATGTGATGAGCCCTGACAAAATTGAGCTGGGTAAAATACCGATGCGGCAAATTCGAATTATTGAGTATCCTGATTTAGAGAGATTACTTAAAGCGCCGACTGGTATGGACATCAGATCGCTAAGGGATAAGGCAATATTAGAACTGTTTTTCTCAACCGGCTTGCGTCTTTCTGAGCTTTGTAATTTGGATAGGTATTTGGATTTTGGGCGAGGAGAGGTGACTGTTAGAGGAAAGGGGGAAAAATTGCGGGTGGTTTTTATCTCCGATGGGGCAAGAGGGGCGATTAAGGATTATTTAGATAAGCGGACGGATGCAGAGGAGTGGTTGTTTGTTAGCTTTTCCGGAGGGCGGGCGCCCAAGAAGGGCAAGAAGAGAGAAAAAGTTTTGGGGAAGATTACTCCCCGGGCGGTCCAGCGGTTGGTTGATCGATATGCAAAGAAGGCCGGCATAGCCGATAGAGTGACCCCACATAAACTTCGCCACTTGTTTGCTACGGATCTGTTGATTAATGGAGCAGACATTCGAGCGGTGCAAGAAATGTTGGGGCACAGCTCAATTGCAACGACACAAATTTATACCCATTTAACTAATAAACAATTAAAAGACGTGCACAAGAGCTTTCATGGCCGTCGAAGGCAACAACCCAATAACACTTAAACATTGGCAAAAATGTTTAAGTGTTGCCTTAGAGCTTCTTGGCTGTTTTTAGAAAAGCGATAAATATTTTTCCGTACGGGGAAAGAGAATGTAGAACTTCGCGGCCGCGGTATTGTTTGTTGATTAGGCCAGCGTGGCGGAGCCGATTAACATGCTCAGAAATCGTGAATATGTTTCCGTGTACCTGATCTGCTATTACGGTTAAGCTTAGATCCGTTTGTTTATCTAGAAGTAGCAAAATGGATATGCGCCAATGGTTAGCCAAGCCTTTGAAATACCGCTCGAGTTGTTTTGGGTTTTTCATATATTAATTTTACCATAAACACTTAAACATTGGCAAAAATGTTTAAGTGTTTATGGGGTGTGTTATACTAGCGCTATGGAGAAAAAAATTGAGCTTTTGAGTTGGAACATAAATGGAATTAGGGCGGTGGAGAGGAAGGGTTTTTTTGAGTGGTTTAAGAAGAGAAAGCCAGATATTTTAGCCTTACAAGAAATCAAGGCCGAAGAACACAAAATTCCGGAAAAGTTTAAAACAATTGACGGCTATTTTGGTTTTTTCAATCCGGCAGTTCGGCCGGGATATAGCGGGACGGCTATTTTAACTAAAATTAAGCCGAAGTCGGTTCGATATGGATTTGGGATAAAAAAATTTGACGATGAGGGGCGGACGATAATTGCAGAGTTTGATAACTTCGATTTTTATTGTGTGTATTTCCCTAACGGGAAGATGAGCCCAGAGAGACTGAAATTTAAAATGGATTTTTATGAAGCCTTTCTAAAATACATCAATAAAGAAGTTGGGAAAGGGAAGAACGTAGTTGTGTGCGGAGATGTGAATACGGCGCATATGGAAATAGATTTGGCGCGGCCGCAGGCGAATAAGAAAATTTCCGGATTTTTGCCGAAGGAGAGAGCTTGGATGGATAAACTTTTTGCGGCTGGTTATGTAGATACTTTTCGCAATCTGCACCCGGACCTAAAGGACAAATACAGTTGGTGGTCGCAGATGGCTAGAGCCAGAGACAGAAATGTTGGTTGGCGCATAGACTACTTTATCGTGAATAAAAGAATTGAGGAAAAAATAAACAAAGCTTTTAT
>PFBB01000011.1:0-5568 GCA_002773475.1 Candidatus Harrisonbacteria bacterium CG10_big_fil_rev_8_21_14_0_10_44_23 | reverse complement strand
TTTTGCGCCATTGCTGACGCAAAGAGCTAGTGCTTCAAGAGCAGAAGTTTGCAGACCTAATCTTTTGCGCCATTGCTGACGCAAAGAGCTAGTGCTACAGGAAGAAAATATTGGGAAGCTACGCTAAGAATGAAAGATCAAATTAATTATATAATTTATTATATAATTAATTTAAAGAGGCTTTGAAGGATTGCTCAAATATGTCCTTGTCGAGGCCGCGGCCGATAATTACCAGCTCGGTCTTTTTTTCTTCATCATCAGTCCATAGTTTTCCTTCGGTTTTTTCAAAAATGGTGTGAACTCCTTGAAGAATGATTTTTTCTGGACGGTCTTTGATGTAAAAGATGCCTTTGTAACGCAATAGATCTCCGGAATAAAGCAGGAGAGTGGAGTTTAGCCACTCGTTAAGGCGATTCATGGCGATGGGGCGGCTCTCCTCAAGAACGAACGAAGTGATTTGTGAGTCTTCGATGTGCTGGTGATTGTGGGAATGTTGAAGAATGGCTTCGCGAGATTTAGCTTGAAGATCAAAAATCTCTTTGATTGCCACACTGGAGCGCTGAGTTTCGATTATTGGTGCGCTGGGGTTTATGGCGTGAAGCCAAGTTTTAATTGGCTCAATTTTCTCTTGATCAATTAAATCAGTTTTATTTAGTAAAAGTAAGTCAGAGTAGGCAATCTGCTCCTTGGTTTCAATATGCTTATCTAGTTGACTCTCAATATGAAAAGCATCAATCATGGAGACAACCCCGTCTAATTGGTAATTGTCTTTAATAAATTCCTCGCTGAGAAATTGACGCATAATTGGGAGGGGATTGGCGAGGCCGGTTGTTTCAATTACTACTCGATCAAATTCGTTTCCTTTTTCAAGCAGGTTGATTAGCACTTTGCTGGTTTCATTTTGCATGGTGCAACAGATGCAGCCGTTGGTCATTTTTACCATCTCGCTGTTCTTCTCTACAATCAGCTTATCGTCTATTCCCACTTCGCCAAATTCGTTCACGATAACGGCGATTTTTTGACCATGTTTTTCTTCTAAGATTCTTTTCAGTAGGGTGGTTTTTCCGGAGCCTAAAAAGCCGGTGATGATGGTCACTGGTTTACGCTTTGGTTTTAAATTTAAAGAGCTTTGTAGCAAGGGAATTATATTTACTAAGTTTAAATTGTGCTGAGGGCGGGACTCGAACCCGCACGCTTTTAAAGGCACCAGCTCCTAAGGCTGGCGAGTCTACCAATTCCTCCACCTCAGCATTTTATCTTTTGTCGAATGAAGGGTCGGGCTTTATTGTACTTCCTTTTTAGAAAATATTCTACCCTAGGATAATACATTAAATTTAATAGTATGATTGAATCGGTTTTGGCATAGCTTAAAATATAAACTCGATGTTTTGCATTGTTTTCTATCCATCCCGAATTTATACTAGCGAGATTCAAGACTTTTTTCTTAATCCAATGAAGGAATTTAGGGCTAGCGGAGAAGAGGCGAATTCTAAGCTGTGCATTTTTGCTTTGAGGATGTATGAAGGTTCCGATGTTGCCGTCACCGTCAATACATCCCCTGAGAAAATCAATGAAATATTTATCCGGAACAAGGATGTTGCATAAAATTTTCGATTTCGCTGGCATGAGTCCGATGGTTTGTAAGAACTCATAAAAATTAATATCCCCAAATTGAACGACAAAATATTTTTTATTTGACGGATCGGCTCCCCTAGATTTTCTTCCAATCTTGTTATTAAGATTCAGGGACGCCTTAAATAGTTTGACCAGTTCAATGTCTTTACTGGTGAAATTTATGTGACGGCCGTCTGGAGAAAGATTCCCATCAGACGCGATTAAGCCGATGGCATATGCTAGTGCGGGAGACCAAGCTGTGCTCACTTTTGAAAGTCTTCGCATATATTTAATTATACTAAACCGTATAGTGTCTGCCAAAGTTAAATTGAGTGTGCTTAAAAGAGTGTGAGGTATTTTGCAATGGGGGGAGGGATGCCAATGTTGACAAAAGCTAGATTTTATGATAGTCTATGCGAATCTTCCCACCAACTCTGGCCAGAGAAAGGAGGCTGGGATGAAGACAGCCGTACAGTTCCTGTTGGGAGTAGCCGCGGTGCTACTGGCGGTCGGCGTGGTGCTGATCGGGGTCGGGCTTTGGGCTCGACCCGAGGCCAACGTGAATGTGGAGACACATTTGCCGGCCAGCTCCCCAGTTGCTCCCGATCCGTCGCCGGCAAGTGTCGTGGTCCGCGACGATGCGCAGGAGGAGGTAACCTTCAACACTTCTCAGCCGAATGGCGGCATCTACCTGAAGTGGAGCCGTTATCCGAAGGCGGACTGTTCCCCGCCGGAAGTGGATCTCTATCTGAGTCCGGCTACCACGCCCTCGGTGCCGAATCTGCCGCCGGGTCCCGTACGCTAGCCGCATATAGCTTGTATGCGGCCACCAAGACCCTCGTCGTGAAATGTAGTAACGACGGGGGTTTTATTTGAATAAATCGTTGACAAAAGTTGCTTTTTATGCTATGCTTTTGGCGTTCTTTGAAAACTAAAAAATGCGTACGAGGCAGCTGATTTTGGCCTTTTTTCGGGCTTGAATCTGCTGTCTCGTGCGTTACGATACAGACCCTTTGGCAGAGCGAGACTTTGCCAGAACATATGGAGGTTGCCATGAGTTGGTGGTTACAACCCATTCTGGTTTTGGTCGCCACCTTGGTGACCATTTTTGTATTCGCTTACCGGGTTGCGGTTGCGGCTAAGCGCCGACATGAGCAGTTCCGGTGCGACGAGGTTTGGGCCGATCCGAGGAAGATTGCCAACTGGATTTGGGTAATCGGCGCAGCGGTATCTAGCCTTTTGGTGGCGCTGGCTGTTGCTGACAGGGGAGCGGGCTTTGCCTTTGCGCTTGGCTGCGTACCCTTTGTCTTGTTAGTGGTTCCTGTTTTTGCCCACGCCTATGAAGAGATTCCAGGTGGGAGCAGTATCCAGGTTGGGGTTGTTACCGTCCTAGGTACGATGGTGCCTGTGTTGGTAACTCAGGGACCGGAGTTCTTTCTGTTCCGGGGATTCCTGTTTGGACGTGAGCTTGTATCGCGGAAGATTCGCGACTATGAGCAAACTGTTTCAAATGTGATTTTCCCGAACCACGATGTGGGGGATCTTAAGCTCCAGCTAAACTGGGGTGCTTCTCCCGACAACCCTGCTGCAATCATCAACCTGCTCAAGCACGGCGAAGAAGAGATGAAATCTCTGATCGACAACAACGCCCTTGAGGAAGCAAGACAGTGGGCTACCTCCGACGATCGAGGCCCGCAAAGTGGCGATGAGGCGGTTCGGTCTACGCAGTATTCCTCCATTTACCTTTTGCGAGAAATCGCGGGGGGTGAGGATGTGATTCCCGACGTTGCGGGTTTTGAGGATGCTCCTGTGCAGGATCTGATTGATTATCTGCTGGGGTATTCTCCCAACCAAGCTCAGAGACGTCGTTGGGCGTCTAATCCTGAAGATTCTAAGGATTGGGGGCGGTTGAAAGGCCGGATTGATCCGGATAGAGCACGAGTGGAGCGGGAAGTAGGAATCCTCGTTCAGCTTGCTCAGCGGCTGCGAAGTGGGTCAGAGAAGCCCATGGTGTGGCAGTATGGTATCATCATCCCCAAGCTCTTTATCACGGAAGTGGTAGCGAAGGGTAAGTGGGCAGAATATCAAGATGCCATCTCTCGGGAACGGGGACAGGCTCCTGCTCGCATCATGGAAGCTGATACTTTCGATGAGATTGCCATCACGCGTGCCAAGCGACTCGACATCCCAAAGGTGAGAGCTGCTGAGTTGCAGACTGTGTTAGAGGGTGACAAGAATGCCTCTATTGACATTCGGGAGTTGCGCATTTCCTTGGACGAAAACGCCAAGGATGCAGCTGCGAATCTCCAGGGGCTTCGAGACATTAGTATCAACACCGGAGGAGCTAAGGGCTCTACCGGCGGCAAGAAGGGAGGAGGCAAGTAATGGCCTCTGCGAGAACGTTGAGTGGTAAGCAGAAGCTTGGCGTCACCGCCCTGGCCCTTCTGCCGGCCTTGGTTGGAGTGGCTGCTGCCTTTTCCGGAGGTGGAGGGAACGGCCCATCGGGTTCGAATGGACCTGGTGCTAGGTCTCCGGCCACCCAAACAAACCAGGCAAATGTTGTGCGTTCTTCCAACGGCAAGGAGGATCTCACCTTCGAAGCCGACCAGACGACCGTGCACCTTGGCTACCAAGGCGTTTGTGATCGCGAGGTCACTGTCGAGATCGATAACTTGCGCTTTAGCACAACGGAGCTGCGCAGGGGCCTACCGGCAGTTGCCAAGGCTAAGCAGGCCGAGGCTGCTGCAATCGAGAAGCTAGCCCGTGAACAACAGATGGCTGCTAGGGAGGTGCGGGAGAGATTCTCACTTCCCCTAGGAGACCACGAGCGCCGAGTGGTAGAGATTCCCTTGGAGGCGAATCGGTTCAGCGAAGACTGGACGATTCCTCTTGATGGGGGTTTCAACATTCACTTTGAGGCAAAAATCTTTGTAGCTGTGTCAAAGCAGCTACGAGGAAATGACTTCAGGGTGGTAGACATACCGCTCGGCATGTCTGACGAACAGAAGGCAAAGGTTGGGAGAATGCTCACTAGCAGTGGGTGGCTCCGATTGCGCTTTCGAGCGTCAGAACCAGATCAGGTGGTGGTGCTGAGCCTTTGGGACAAGGACTATCCCGAGGAACAGTGTCGCATTTATCCCTGATCACGACTAGCGCCCCGCCGGGTTTACCCGGCGGGGCGTTTCTTATTCGAAGCGTGATAGAGTACTTCGGTACTGTGGCGGGGCACTTATTATTTTAATAACGAAAAACACGCTCGAGGTGAGCGTGTTTTTTTTACGAGCGATCGCTACTTGTTCTACTGAACAGCGCGTGAAACTAGGTTGTTGACAATAAATACGACGGCTTGGGCTAGAAGGCCAACCGCGACTGCAACAGCAGCATAAAGCAACATTTTGTTGGCTTTGGAAATCTTTTCATCATCGCCACGGGAGAAAAGGTAGTTGTAAGCGGCGACTAGTACCATAATCACAGCAAAGATTAACAGTAAGGTGAATATCCAATTTATTACATTCTTTAGAACTCCAACAATTCCTTGAATATCGAGGTTGTTCCCCCTAACCATTTTGATATTGCTA
Organism: Candidatus Harrisonbacteria bacterium CG10_big_fil_rev_8_21_14_0_10_44_23; assembly: GCA_002773475.1. Taxonomy (GTDB): domain Bacteria; phylum Patescibacteriota; class Minisyncoccia; order UBA6257; family 1-14-0-10-44-23; genus 1-14-0-10-44-23. Next base: position 376 of record PFBB01000011.1, on the reverse strand, counting down.
AAATCGATATCGGTTTGGTTTTGGGGCTGAGCCATAGCCATCATTGGCATTACTAGGTATAGAGTTGAGATTAATGCGATTTTTTTCATAGAATTTGAGTGTTTTTAGCGACCTTTTATCTTAAGAACATTATATCATAGCTTATGCTGAATTTGGATTAAATGCACCAGTCCCTTGGATGGGGTCGTTGTAGATGGGCGGATGACTGGAGGGAACTATGATGCTTTGAACAATAAACGGAATAGTCTGAGCAAGTAAGCCGACAACAACGGCCACCGCGGCCCAAATAAGCATTTTGTGGGCGGTTGAGACTTTCTTCTCATCACCCCCAGAGAAGAGATAGTTGTAAGCGGCCATCAAAATCATAATAACGGCG